>DSBN01000135.1 GCA_011046055.1 Sediminispirochaeta sp.
GAGAGAGCCGTGCATTCCGATGGGCCCGTAGTAGAGCTCTTCGTTTTCCGGAGCCACCCCATGCCCCATCAAGGTGTTGACTACGGGGATTCCGTATCGATCGCAGACGTGGTTCATCAGCTCGGTGGAGTCGGAGCCGATCACCCCTCCCCCGGAGAGGATCAGCGGTTTCCCGGACTCTTTCAGCATCTTTTTCAAGGTCTTGATCTGACGGGGATGTCCGCTAACCTTCGGCCGGTAGCCGGGGAGGTAGGGACTCTCGGGGTAGGAGAAGTCGGCTTCGTCCATCTGGACGTCTTTTGGGATATCCACCACCACCGGTCCGGGTCGGCCGGTGGTGGCCAGGTGAAAAGCCTTCTGGATAGTCGGGGCGAGATCCCGCACATCCTTCACCAAAAAATTGGCCTTGGTGATGGGGATGGTGATCCCCACGGTGTCGGACTCCTGAAAGGCGTCGGTTCCGATCATCGATGTCGAGACCTGACCTGTGAACACCACCAAGGGAACCGAGTCCATATACGCGGTGGCGATACCGGTGATGGTGTTGGTGGCGCCGGGACCGGAGGTGACCAGCACGACCCCGGGTTTTCCAGTAGCTCGGGCGTAACCGTCGGCGGCGTGGGTTCCCCCCTGTTCGTGTCGCGGCTGAACCTGGCGAATCGACTGGCCGTGAAGGCCCAGTTCGTCAAAAAGGCCGATCACCGCACCACCGTTGTAGCAGAAGAGCGTGTCCACGCCCTCTTTTTTTAGTGCTTCCACAAATATTCGTGCACCTGTCATCGATTCCTCCTCGTTTCGATCAAAAGTTTTCGACGAAAAGAGGAACGGTACATCTCAACTCGCTTGGTATACGCCGATCCCTGCCTAGACGTGTAAACCTCAGACACGTCTAAGCCGAGTCGCTTGTTCGAGGGAGTACCTTGTTCCTGTGCTTTTCGCCTTACAAACTGCTTAAATCAGCAGCTGGTAAAAGCCGTGCGTGCACGGTCGGAACAATTGGACTTCCCCCGAGTCCCAATCAGTAGCAGGATAAGTAAGGATAGTAGGATTAGCTCGGTGGGGAGAAGAGAGAGAATGCTGGCAATAATAATAATGATGGCCGAGATAATGGTAATAATGCTCATCATTGAAATTATTGCGTTCCGCATAGATTTGCTCTCCTCAAAATAATTTGAATTGCCATTTCGGCAATATCAGTATTACAGAGACAGTACCAAGGGCCCGTACTTATGTCAACAACGTAAGCCAGAAATCCGGAAATATTTCTGCCGATAGAAACAAAAACCAGTGTATCCCCAGAAAAAGAGCCGGATAGAGGATATTCATCGAATCACCTCTGTGTGCAGAGCCCCTCTCCCGTCGCTCTTCCGCGCTCAGCTGACCGCCCCTCGCCCAGTTCAACAGAGCTTGATCTATATACAACAGCCGCTCTTTTATCCCAGAGAGAAAATTTTCGGACCTCCCTCGGTGAAGCCGTATGGAGGTCAGTTCTTCAAAGTAAAAAAAGACTCGGTAGAGTAAGTTGCCCAAACGACCGGGGATCCGCAGCTTCGACGAGACGGCGCTGCGAGAAATGTAGACCAGACCGACCAAGTTGAGCCCCCGGTGGAGTCCCTGTTCGAGCGCTCCGAGGGTGATGGGAAAGTCCAGCACACTGCCTATCACCCTGCCCAGAGGAGTCAGCAGCGATGCCGCGGTCACGGCGGAGACAAGGAGAAGCCCCGGCAGGATTCTCACCCGTCCCCCCAAACAGAGTCCGTACAGCAGGATCAGCGCCATTTGCAGCCCCTTCAGCCATAGCTGGGACTGGAGCACAAAAGCTGGTATCATCAATAGACCTATCAGTAGAAGATAGAGTGCTTGGCTGGACTTATGCCCCTGGTGTTCGGCCGCGAGCCCCTTTTCTGAAGGGTGAACCACCCCAGTGCTGCCCCCGTAGCTGCGCAGCCAATGCGAACGCGTCAAGACGAAGTCGGTGATGCCGCCCAGCAGAGCGCCGCTGAGCGTCCCCACCAGCAGGAATAGCGGCGCAATATATTTCGTACTGCCGCCGAAAATCATCCAGGCGGCGAAAAAAAGCTGAGCCACGTTGCTCCCGAAGGCACCGAACACCCCAATTCCGATCATCCCGATATAGCGGGGATAGAGGTTTCGGAGCATCATCATGATAACAGCGGAGCTGAGACTTCCCACCGCGGAGAAGAGAAAGACATAGGAGAAAAGGGTCCCCCCCACAATGGCCTGACCGAATATCTTCAGCAGCACCAGAGTCAAAAACTCCCGGGTCGAAAAAAAACTCAGCGCCACCAGCAGGGGCAGATTGGCCAGCCCGATGCGCAAAAAGGGAATCGGTTTGGGTATCAAGAGTTCTACTATCGACAAAAAGAGCGATAGCGCGGCGAACAGGGAGATGGTATCCAGTTTGTTTATCTGAGTTTTATACTCCACGCCGCCCAACCGCTACTCGTTGATAAAGTCGCCGATATCCAACTCCTGACTGAGATCCGGGGCCTCTATCTCTATGAGCGAGTCGACGTAGGGAAGGATCGAATCGGCATCCTTGCTCGACCCGTCGGGGAATACGAAGCGTCCATGAGCTGAGATTTGCCCCTCGGATCTGTACTCGGCGATGAAGACTTTGGCAAACTGAAGTTCTATTCTATACCAACAGCCGGATTTCAAACTCCTATCCATATACCTACCTTCTTTAGAGTGTCATCAAAGCTAATACTGGTGCTCTATAACGGACCTGAACGGGTAATCGGCGGATCGATGCTCGATGTATTGGTCCATCCCCGAACTGACAACAACCTCCCCGTCCAGCTTTACACTGAGCATTTCTACAAAAGGCAGATCCTCCACCAAGCGCCAACCGTCTCTAAGTCCCTTGGCGGCGACGATGAGGGCTATGGCTTTGGCGGTCATCGCCTCGTGCCCGAGCACCAGTACCGCGTAGAGTTCGTGGTCCACAGGGTACCCGCTAAGGGTGTTGATAATCAAGGAGTCTTGAGGGTAAATAAGGGCTGCGGAAATGTTCGACGTCTCCCGGATCCGTACAATGGTCTCTCCATCGCTGTTTTTCAGGCTCAGAGTGCCGCTGATTTTCCCTGTAGCGCGATGATCCATTTTCTCGAAGTAGGATACATTGTCAATCTCCAGAGAGACGGCAAACAGGTCGTACTCGCCCAAGGACTTTTTGGCTTGGTCAAGAAGGTAGCCATCGATCAAACCCCTACCTGAGAAGACCATGCCATTTTTTGGCAGAAAAACCCGTCGATTCTCCGGATAAAGCCGCACTTCGCGAAAATCCACCAGTTCCAAGGCTCCTGCCACCCTCTCGCGCGACGGGCTGGAGTTCCGCTGCCAGAGTTCGTACAGGGGTTCTACCGTCGGATCGTAGGCTCCATTGGAGAGTTCCGCAAAAGAGACGCACTTCTCCACGAAATCAAAGAGTTCAGCCTCCATCCGCACACTGCTGGATCCTGAAGTCTGTTCCAGAGTGCGAAAAGCCGATTGGTCCGAACTCAGGTCCATTCGGGAGTCCAGTTCTTCTATTTCTTGCACAACTTCATCGGCTATCTCTTGGGCTTCGGGTCCGTAAAGTCTCAACTTGAAGATACCCGAGTCGAGGTCAGCCTCTTTTTGGACCAGCACCGGAGCCCTCCCACGGCAGGAGAAAATGGAGATTTGTAAGAACGAAATGCTTAAAAACATCAGCAGAGTGCCCGCAATCAGCATAAAAAGAGGACTCTTCATAAGCTTTAGCATGCCCCTAAAGCTGAAGAATAGTCAATCAATTAATTTAATCCGGAGCGCTACTTTAAAACTGAATATGTTTTAATTAGAATGGGTATAAGGCGTAACAAGGGGTGAACAAATGGTCGAGAGAACAGCGGCAATTAAAAATCGTGCAGGCATTCACGTTCGGCCCTCTGGAGTCATTATCGGAGCCCTGAACGAGCTGCCCGTCGATGTCCGTGCCGAATCCGACGGCTACGAAGTGGAATTGAACAGCGTTATGGCCCTATTGTCCCTCGGACTGGTGGCCGGTGACCGGGTGAAGCTCAAAATAGAGGGGAGCGAAGCCCAGAAATACGCCGATCAGATCGTCGAGCTGTTTGAACGGCGCTACGACTTTCCTCCCAAAGAGAATACCCCGCAGAAGGAGTAGTTATGATCAGAAGACGAAATCAGATGCGCTCGGAAGTCAAAACCAGGATGCGAGAGGGTGAAGGAGAGGTCACTATCACCCATTTGGTCGAACCGGAGGATATCAAAAACGGGCGACTGATCGCCAACGTGGAGCTGCCCGTTGGCGCCAGCATCGGTCCCCACCCCCATCACGAAGAGACCGAATACTACCTCATTCTCGAAGGTCACGGTGAAGTAGAAGAGCAGGATGGGGTCAAAGAGGTCCAGGCCGGGGATGTGGTGATTACCGGCGACGGGCAGACCCACAGCCTCAAAAACCTGGGCGACAGTCCCCTTAAAATGATCGCTCTCATCATTCAGGATTAGCGACTCGGTATACAGCCTTTCGAACCGCCTCATCGTAGACCGGCACGGCACCCGGCGAGCCGGCGACGTAGGAGCTCACCAGCGCGGCAAGATTGGCAGCTTTTTCCACATCACCGCCGTGGTGATAAGCGAAAAGAAAGGCGGCGGAGTAGCTGTCCCCTGCTCCGACGGTATCTTTGACTCTGACATCCACCACGGGGATATGGATTTTTTGAGTACGGGTGTACACCGAAGAGCCGAGTCGACCCCTGGTCAAAATCAGCGTGTGGGTCTTCTCCCTCCTGAATAGCTCAGAGGCGAAATCTTGAGCCTCTATCTCGGCACCGAAAAACAGCCGTGATACCGGAGCCAGCTCCTCATCATTGAGCTTGAGTATATCCGTATATCCCAACAGCTCTTTCAACAGCCCTTTGGAGTAGTAGTTCAAGCGGAGATTCACGTCAAAAAAGACCTCCTTGGCAGCGGCGGCTTCGACCACCTGGGGCAACAGCCTTCGGTTGTTCGCCTCCCTTTGAGCCAAGGAGCCGAAGCTCAACACGTCCCAAGAGGTGTCGCTGATGCGGCTCAGCTGCTCCGGGTTCAGGCTGATATGATCCCAGGCACTCTGCTCTTTGATGTGGTATACCGGTGTGCCCCCTTCGTCCAGCTCCACCGACACCACTCCAGTGGGGTAGTCTCGCTGGATATTGATGAACTCCCGGGAGACCCCGATCTCACGCATCTTTTCCAGGGCACGGGAGCCGAGCTCATCCTCCCCTACCGCCGACACCAGGTACGATTCGGCTCCCATTCGCGCCAAATGCGCGGCCAGGTTGAACGGCGCTCCGCCGATGTACTCCCGCCCGTCGATAATATCCCAAAGCAGTTCTCCAAACGACAATGCACGCATACGCTACTCCCGAGTGAGCTTTCGATATTTGATCCGGTGGGGAATATCCGCGTCCTTTCCCAAACGGCGACGGCGATCTTCCTCGTACTCGCTGTAGTTTCCGTAGTAGAAGCGTACCTTGCTGTCGCCCTCGAAGGCAAGTATATGAGTAGCCAGACGGTCGAGAAACCAACGGTCATGGCTGATTACCAGTACGCAGCCGGCGTAGTTGGCCAGCCCCTCTTCCAACGCCCGCATGGTGTTCACGTCGAGGTCGTTGGTCGGCTCGTCCAAAAGCAGACAGTTGGAACCGCTTTTGAGCATCATCGCCAACTGCACTCGGTTGCGCTCTCCCCCCGACAATACTCCGACCTTTTTTTGCTGGTCCGCACCCAAAAAGTTGAAGCGCGAAACGTAACCCCGAGAGTGAATACTCCTTTTGCCCAGCTGGATCTCCTCCTTCCCATCGGAGATCATCTCCCATACCGTTTTCTTGGGATCCAGCTCTTCTCTCATCTGGTCGACATGGGCCAACTGCACCGTCTCCCCGAGTCTGATTCGTCCGCGGTTGGGCTCTTCGGCTCCGGTGATCATCCGAAAAAGGGTGGTCTTCCCCGCTCCGTTGGGGCCGATGATCCCGACTATTGCCCCAGGGGGGATCGAGAAGCTCATATCCTCGACCAGGAGCTCCTCTCCGTAGCCCTTGGTCACCTTTTCAGCCTCAATGGCGATGTCGCCGAGTCTCGGACCCGGGGGAATGTAGATTTGGAGCTCCTTCTGCCGCTGCTCCTGATCCTGCTGCAGCAGCTCCTCGTAGGCGTTGATCCGAGCCTTGCTTTTGGACTGTCGGCCCTTGGGGCTCATCCTGATCCACTCCAACTCCTTCTGCAGGGTTCTCCGTCTCTCGCTCTCCTGCTTCTCCTCCAGCTCCAGCCGACGCTGCTTCTGCTCGAGCCATGAGGAGTAGTTGCCCCGGTAGGGAATACCCCGCCCCATGTCCAGCTCCAGGATCCAGCCGGCCACATTGTCCAGGAAGTAGCGGTCGTGGGTCACGGCGATGACCGTACCGCTGTACTGCTGCAGGTGGTGTTCCAGCCACTCCACCGACTCGGCGTCCAGGTGGTTGGTCGGTTCGTCCAAGAGCAGTATATCCGGCTGCTGGAGCAGGAGCCGCACCAGGGCTACTCGTCGTCGTTCACCTCCGGACAGACCATCCACCAAACGGTCTTCGGGCGGACAGCGCAGCGCCTCCATGGCCAGCTGCAGGCGGGAGTCCAGATTCCAGGCGTCCAGTTGATCCAGCTGCTCCTGCACGCTCCCCTGTCTCGCCAGGAGCTTCTCCATCTCTTCCGGTTCCATGGGTTCGGCGAAACGCTCGTTGATGCGGTCGTACTCGGCCAGGAGCTCGACTACCTCACGTACTCCCTCTTCGACGATTTCCCTTACGGTCTTGCCCGCTTCCAGGTGCGGTTCCTGCTCGAGGTAACCGACGCTGTAGCCGTCGGAGAGGACCGCCTCTCCTTCGTACTCTTTGTCCACGCCGGCCATAATCCGCAACAGAGAGCTCTTTCCCGCGCCGTTCAGTCCCAGTACTCCGATTTTCGCTCCGTAGTAATAGGAGAGAGATATATCCTGCAGAACCTTTTTTTTGCCAAAGTTCTTGCCGACGCGCATCATGGAGTAGATGACTTTTTTCTCATCCTTCGCCATTCGGTGTTCCCCTTTTCCGTAGTGAATTATTTGATCAAAATTGAACGGTATCAGTCTAAGGACCCTGTTGACTTTGTCAAGTCGTATTTTTTTAACGTCCCGCCGGGGTGGTAGAGCTTTTTCCAAACTGCTGACTATTCGTAGATGCCCAACTCCCACTTCACCTCTTCGCTGGCCATGGTCTTCGGATCCCAGGGCGGGGAAAAGACCCATTTCAGGTCAACTTCGGAAATATGAGAGTCCGCCAGCAGAGCTTCCTCCACGCTGCGCCCGATTTGAGGTCCGATGGGACACATGGGGCTGGTCAGGGTCATCTTCACATGCACGGTCCACTGCTCGTCCTGGTAGATCTCGTAGACCAGACCCAGGTCGACAATGGAGAAGCCGAGCTCCGGGTCGATCACCGGCTCAATTTTCTCCAAGAGTTCCTCTCTGCTGTACATCAGCGCATCCCCTTCAACTGTTGCTCCACGGTGTTCCAGACCAAGAGGGCGCATTTGATCCGTACCGGGTACTTTTTCACCCCCGTCATCGCCTCCAGATCGGAAAGATCGTCGGAGAACTCCACCTCTTCATCGGTGAGCAGCATTTTTTTGAACCTTCCGATCCGTTCGATAGCCTCATCGATTGTGCAGCCTTCGAGAGACTCGCACATCATGCTGCTGCTGGCCATCGAGATCGAACATCCGTGACCGGTGTAGCTGATCTTCGATATTTTGTCGCCATCCATCTGAGTGTATACGGTGATGGTATCGCCGCAGAGGGGGTTCTTCCCCTCCTCCTTGCTGGTGGCTTCGAGGTTTTCGAAGCGGTGTTTGGTAGATTTGTAGTGGTCCAACAGAATCTCTCGATACAGACTGTCGCTCATTTTTCCTCCTCCCGGTGGCGGGGCATTTTCCCCCGTATCTCTTCTCTAAAGGCTCCGGCCAAAAGCTCCCTGGCCTCCTCAAAACTAATCCCTCGAGACTCCAGGTAAAACAGATCCTCCGCCGAGGGTTCGCTGACCCCCGAAGCGTGGCTGCAGGAGACGTCGTTTTCCACGATCTCCAACTCCGGCAGCGATTCTACTCGGGCCTCCGGTCCCAACATCAGCGTCCGATGAGTCTCATGCCCTTCTGATCCTCGGGCTCCTCCGGGAATTTTCAAGGTTCCTACAAACAGGGACCTGACTCGACCGTCGAGTACCGAACGGCTCTCCACTTCGGTCTTGGTATGGGGGGAATACTGCTCAAAGACCACTTTTTGCCCGATAAAGCCATCCTCCATGGGTTCGAAGAGGCTATAATGCTCGGCCCGAGCGCGCTCGCCTTGCAGGGCGAAGCGGCTATCTAGAATTTTTGCACCTCCGTTTCGCATCTCCGTACCGAAATGCACTCGGCTCTCCTCGGCGAGATATCCCTTTTCAAAAACCGCCAGTGGGGCCGAATCTCCCTCATCCGCTCCGCCGACGTGCTCAAAGGTCCACAACAACTCGGCCCGCCGATGGACCAGAAAGACCACCTGGAGTACCGCCCCGCCGTTTTTGTGGAAAAGTCCTTCCAGGCCTCTCATCCGTAGGGATACATCGGCTCTGGTATCCTCGGCGACTTCCAGCAGAAGCAGCGGCAGGGATAGTGCGGACTGAGGGTCTTCGCCCGTTTCCGGATCGAGCTGCAGCTCCAGATTTCCCCTCAGACGTTCCCCCTTCGTGCCCCGCGGAGATTTGAGTCCGTAGAGGTAGATACTCGGACTGTAGGCCAGATTGACCGCGGAGAGCCGATTCTCCTCCACGTCATTGGCCCTGCTCAGCCGTCGATCCTGCCGCTCCTGCTCCCTCTGACGCCAGTATTCGAGGCTCCGCCCGACGATCGGATCCTCCTGAGCCGAGTCGGCTTCGACTTGGTGAAGGGTACCGTCACCGGTATGAGTGAAGCGATAGTCGGCAAGCCGTCTCGGAGCCGTCGATTTTTCATCGTCCCGTTCCGCCTCTACAAGCCCCAGCAAGCTGTTCAGAGCTTCGACGGGATACCGGCGCCAAGCCTCATCGGGGGCGCCGACCTGAGGCAAGCTCTGCAGCCGTTCTCGTAATTTTCGACGGTAGTCGGTGCTTTTCATATCTTGCTTTGTATCACTTTTCATCAGCCTACGGCTCCTTCCATTTCCATCTGGATCAATCGGTTCATCTCCACCGCGTACTCCATGGGCAGTTCCTTGGCGAACTCTTCGATGAAACCGTTGACTATCAGAAAGAGGGCGTCCTCCTCCTTTATCCCCCGGCTCATCAGGTAGAACAGCGCCTCCTCGCTGACCTTGCCTACACTGGCCTC
Source organism: Sediminispirochaeta sp. (assembly GCA_011046055.1). GTDB lineage: Bacteria > Spirochaetota > Spirochaetia > DSM-16054 > Sediminispirochaetaceae > DSBN01. The sequence goes on from DSBN01000135.1 coordinate 9,403, forward strand.
GTGGGCCACCTGCACCTTTCGGTTCTCCTCGACGTCGATGGTCGGGTAGGTGTCGGAACGGGAGATGTCGTCGAGCAGCAGCGCGTCGCACTGTACGCTGGAGCTCACGTCGTAGGCGCCGGGCTTCACCTTGACCAAGCCCCGGTAGGAGCTTCGCCCCCCCTTTTGTGAAATCGACTTGGCGGTGATGCTGGAGGAGGTATGGGGAGCGTCGTGGATGATCTTCGCCCCGGCGTCCTGTCGTTGATTCTCGCTGGCGTAGCCGATGGAGATCACCCTGCCCCGAGCTCCGGAGCCGACCAGGGCGACCGCCGGGTACTTCATGGTGGTCCTGGCGCCGAGGTTGCCGTCCATCCACTCGACCACCGCGTCCTTGTGGGCCACCGCCCGTTGGGTGACCAGGTTGAGCACGTTGTTGGACCAGTTCTGAATGGTGGTATACCGGAGATAGGCCCCCTCCATGGCGAAGAGTTCGATCACCCCGGTATGGAAGGACTCCCGGGAGTAGACCGGCGCGGTGCAGCCCTCGATATAGTGTACCGAGGCCCCTTTGTCGGCGATGATCATCGTCCGCTCGAACTGCCCCATGCTCTCGGCGTTGATACGGAAGTAGGCCTGCAGAGGTATATCCACCTTGACCCCCGGGGGAATGTAGATAAAGCTGCCCCCGGACCAGGCCGCGGAGTTGAGGGCGGCGAATTTGTTGTCCGTCGGGGGGACCAGGGTGGCGAAGTACTTCCGAAAGAGCTCTTCGTGCTCCTTGAGCCCCCGGTCGATATCGGAAAAGATCACCCCCTGCTTCTCCAGCTCCTCCTGCATATGGTGGTAGACCACCTCCGACTCGAACTGGGCGCTGGCTCCGGCGAGAAACTTCTTCTCCGCCTCGGGTACTCCCAGGCGGTCGAAGGTATCCTTGATATGCTCGGGTACGTCGTCCCAGTCGTTGTACTGCTTGTCCGTCGCCCTGGCGTAGTAGTAGAGCTCTTCGTAGCGGATATCCTCAAAAACCGAACGGTCCATCCAGGCCGGATCGGGCATATTTTGGAAGGTCTCCAAAGCTCGTAGGCGGAAGTCCAGCATCCACTGGGGTTCTTCTTTGAGCCGGGAGATTTCACGAATGAGCTCCTCATTCAGACCGCGGCTCTTCTCGTCGAGGTAGTCCGTCTCGGCCTTGAAGCCGTAACGCTCCTCGTATTCGGCGTTGATTTTGCTCAAATGTTCTCTTCGCTGCTCGGTCATTGATACTCCTCCGTGCGGAACTAGCGCAAAGCCGCTTCAAAGCCTTCGGTGTGGATCATCCGGCTCAACTCGAGTCCGCCGCTGCGAACGATCTTCCCCGCCCGCATGATATGCACCGCATCGGGTTCGATATAATCGAGGACTCTCTCGTAATGGGTGATTATCAGCAGCGACTGATGGGACTCTCTGGACTGGGCAATGTTTTGGAAAAGCAGTTTCAGCGCATCGATGTCCAGCCCCGAATCCGTTTCGTCCAGTATGGCCAGTTTGGGCTGGAGGAGCTTCATCTGTAGGACTTCCATCCGTTTTTTCTCCCCGCCGGAAAATCCGTCGTTAATAAAACGACTCAGAAATGATTTGGGGATTTCCAGCTCGGTCATATGGGCCCGCAGCTCTTTTTGGAAGGCCCGGACGCTGATCTCCTCCCCACGATACGCCTCGACGGCCTTCTTCAAAAAGCTGGCCACCGCCAGCCCGGGAATCGCGGTGGGGTATTGGAAGGCTAGAAAGAGCCCCAGGCGGGCCCTTTCGTCGGCGGGCAGAGCCAAAAGGTCTTCACCGGCGAAGGTCACCGAGCCTCCGCTGACTCGGTGCAGCGGATGCCCCATTAGCACGTTGGCCAGCGTCGATTTGCCCGAACCGTTGGTCCCCATTAAAACGTGTACCTCCCCGGCGTCGATACCCAGGTTTAGGCCGTCCAGGATGGGGCTCTCCTCTTCGGTGGTACTATCGTAAACCGATGAACTGAGGTCTTTGATTGCTAATAACGACATGTAGGACTCCAGATTTGTGTTTATTTACTATTAAAA
>DSBN01000323.1 GCA_011046055.1 Sediminispirochaeta sp.
CCCCCCGATACTGCCCAAAATACCCCTGCTCATCACCGTGAAACATCGTGTAAAGCAGCTCTATTTCCACATCGTCGACCAGCTGGAAAACAAGTTTGGGTCGCAACATGAAGTCGGATTGTTCGATACTGTAGGCGAGGGAGATTTCTGGTTTGATCCGGTCGTTTTTGAGGCGGTCGGTGAGTGCTACTGTGAGCATGGTTTCAAAAGGGTCGGTGTCTTCGTTGAGGAAGTAAGTGCCGATTATCTGGCCGTTGAAGTTGATGCTGCTGATGCCGATGTCGCGGTCGAAGCCGAAAAGGTAACGGAGGCTGTGGTTATTGTGGGGGAAGAGGTCCAGCCCGTCGAAATCTTCGGTGAGATAGTAGGCTGCTTCGCCCCGGAGGTTGAAGCCGGCGAGAACGGACATAAAGTCGAGGCCGAAGGCGTGGAGCCGGTCGTAGGTGATAGCCGGTACTGGGCTAAATTCTACCGTAGGGCTGCGTAGGAATCCGAAGTAATAGCTGGCCGCCAGGTCCCAACTGCCGAGGCCGGCGGAGAGGCGGAGGGCGTACTGACCGTCGCCGAGGCGGTTCATCTCGGGCAAATTGGGGAGAGAGCCGCCGGTAAGAGTTGTCAGCTCCGCCATCTCCTTGGGAGTCCAACGGCCGGTCACTGGGTAGTTGTCGGGGGTGAAGGTAGGAGCGTAGGCCATCTCCAGGAGTCCCCGGGCCCCCGTCGGGATGTTGAGTTTGAGCATGAGTTCGGCGGTTTTGCGGTCCAGGTAGTTGTTATTAACGAAATCGTAGTAGTCGGTGGGGTTGAGGAAGTCCAGCACGTGGGCTTGGTCGCCGGTGCCCCAGACCTCTTTGAGGTAGCCTGCTTGGATGTTGAAACGGTCGTAGTAGAGACGGATGTAAGCTTGATCGATTATGCGCTGGAGGTACCAGGAGATGTTGCGGGGGGTGCTGTCCTGGACGGTGCCGCTGATTTCGTCGATCAATCGACGGTCGAAGTTGAGTGCCAGCAGGGTTTCGGAGTTGTCGTTTTCTTGGGAGAGGTCCAGACCGATGACGGGGTGGTGTTGCAGTTCGCTGGATTCGAGCTGAGAGAAGTCGAGGTAGCCGCGCAGGGCGGTGGAGATTTGGCCTTTCCATTGTAGGCTTTGGGAGGCGGGGGCTGGTTCGCTTTCGAAGCTGCCGTCGAATTTCTCGGAGAAACCCTCGGAGAAGTCGTTTTCCGAAGATTGGGCGAAAACGGGCAGCGTGCAGAGAAGGCACATCAGTAAAAAGGCGATGAGCGGTGCTGCCTTTTTCTCAAAGAGAGATGGTTTTGTGTTCATTACGGCCTCCCTGTTCGGAGAAAATTGACGGTGAAAAGCCCTTCCGGTAGGGCCCCCTCGTAGACCAGTTTTTTGATGTTCAGTTCGGTGGAGTGGTCGGTCTGGATGTTGCGCATGGTGGTGTCGATGACCGTCCAGTAGCCCTGGACGTTCTCGATGCGCTCGACGGTCAGAACCTTGAGCAGTTCGTCATTGCGGTCGAAGAACTCGACGCGGATCGGGATCCAGGTCTCCTGATCCACCCACTGGAGACGTTTGGAGTAGGGCGATGTGGGGTCTTTGGGAGTCGATTCGAGGAGGTAGGTGTGGTAACCGCTGCGGGTCTCTTCGCCCAGCAGGCGGTGTTGGTCGTCGTCGACCTCGCGGCTCTGCATGTCCCGGTAGGAGAAGTCGGTGCCCATGAAGGAGTTGTCCTGTTCGGAGGAGGCGATGCGCCGGACCCGTCCCAGGGCGGGGAGGTAGATCCACTGGTCATCGGGGCGGTCCTGGTTTTCGATGGTGAGAAAGCGGCTGCCCTGGACCGAGGCGGGTTGGTGAAAAACGATCACAGAGGCTTGAGTGCCGTCTTCGTTTTTGCGGGTCCAGTTCTCTACGGTTCTGCTGCTGGTGCGGCCATTCGATTCGATGAGCTTCATTTCCACCAGCGAGTGGGTCGTGGTGCCGGTCGCGAGATCGGACATCTTCTGGGCGACGTCGCGGCCGTCCAGTGCCGTGAGGATGGCCGGGTTCAAAGCCAAAAGCAGCAGTAGAATCGGAGTGTAAATCTTTTTTCTCATTGGGTCCTCCTTCGATCGGGGCTGCGGGAAGAGCCGATCGGTTTTTCGATAAAATAGGGTTTGAAGAGGTTCAGCATGGCCGGCAGCAGGGTCATCGCGGCGGCGGAGGAGGTGAACATGGTCAGGGCGATGAGCAGGCCTAGGTAGTTGATGGGGTTGAAGTTGGATAAGAGCAGGACCAAGAAGCCCGCAGCCACCGAGAAGGCGTTGAAGGTGATCGCCTTGCCGGTGGTACGGAGGGTCATGGTGGTGACTTTTTCCAGATCGTCGCTACTCTGACGCTCCGCGTGGTATTGCGTCATGAAGTGGATCGAGTAGTCGATGCCGATACCGATGGCCACGGAGGCGACCATGGCGGTGCTGATGTCCAGCTTTATTTTAAAAAATCCCATCACCGCAAAGTTGAGGATGACGGCGAAGCCCATGGGGACGATCCCGAAGAAGCCGGCCACAAAGGAGCGGAAGTTGAGGGCGATGATGAGGAAGACCAGGCTGAATGATACGGCGATGCTGAGCCCCTGGGCGTCGATGAGCAGGTCGGTGAGGGCGTTCTTGACGGGGGCCGAGCCGGATGTCTCCAAAGTGTAGCCCTCGGGTAGATAGAGTTCGCCGTAGCGCTGGGCCGCTTCGATCACCGGCATACTGGCTCGGGATCCGGTGGTCAGGAGTTGGACGGTCATCCGGGCTTGGCGGGGCTCCAACGCGTCGTCGGCCCACCGCTCCAAGCTGCCCGAGTACAGAAGCAGGTACTGAGAGATGAGGTTCCGCAGCTCCTCCCGGCTGCCGACGGCGGGGTACTTGTCCGGGTCGTAGGGTACTTCGTAGTAGTTGGCTCCACGGTAGTTTAAGCTTCGGTTGAGGGTGCGAACGAAGTCTTCCACGCTTTTCTCCTCCCCTTCGAGTTGGGCGTAGATTTCGTTGACCAGCCGGGATAGTCCTTCGTAGTCGAGAGCGCCCCGGCGGCTTCGGCCTTCTGCCTCTGCAACGGATGACTGTTCGAATCCCGGTTCGGAGGTGGCGAGAAAGGAGAAGGACTGGTTCTCCTCCGGTTCCTCTTCGCTTTGAAAGCCGCCTTCGAAGTCTCCGGAAAATGAGAAGTTGGAGGTGGATTCGCCGGTATCGATTTCGGCGGGGGACTCCGCCGGGAAGTTCATCACCTGGTTCATTCTTTTTATAAAATCGGTGAAAGAGCTCACCTTGGCTACTTCGTCGAAGTCCCCTTCCAGGCGGCGGGCGATATCGTCCATCGCTTTGAGGGCCTCTGGTCGGGTCATGTCGCCGGCCTTTTCTCCCTGGACTACAATGTCAAAAAATTCGGTGCCCGAGAACTTTTCAGCGATGAAGCGTTCGGCGATTCGGAAGGGGGAGTCTTTTTTGAAGTACTCGATCACGTTGTTGTCCCGGATCACCAAGGATGATCCGTAGAGCCCCAGCCCGGCAATCAGCAGGGCAAAGAGCAAGATGCGAATTTTTCGTACATGAAAAAAATGAAACAGCGCCAGCATCAAGGCGAAGGAAGAGGTGTGTTCGCTGCTCGGTTTTTTCTCCCCCGCCAGAGAGGAGCGTAGCAGCAGGATAGAGGGGATCAGCAGCAGCGCTACCACCACCGCGGCCAAGACGCCGAAGGCGGTGAATATCCCGAAGTACCGCATCGGAACGACCTGGCTGCTGGACAGGGCCCCGAAGCCGACAATAGTGGTCAGCCCGGCCATGAGTACCGGCCTGCCGACACGGTGGACCGCTTCGAGGATGATCCGGTCATGCTCTTTTTCCGGTTCGTGGACCAATCCGTCGTAGTAGGCGTTGATGATGTGGATGCCGTAGGCGCTGCCCGCGGCGGTCATCAGGACCGGGATGACCGTTGCCACCATGGACAGGGGAACGCCGAGCCAGCCCATGGCACCGATGGTCCAAATGCTGCTCAAAGCGACGGTGAGTATGGTGATCAGAACTCCGCCGAGCCGTCGGAAGCTCAAGAAAAGGGCAGCCACCACCACCACGACCACCAAGGGGATGAGGGTCACCAAGTCGGATTTCATGTAGTCGCTGATCAGGACCACCATGGCGGGGTTACCGGCGATGTAGCTGTGAATCGATTCATCAGTTTTTTCCTCGACCGTCTCTTTGATCAAATAGTAGAGCTGCGCCCTCTGCTCGTCGCTAAGGCCCTCCTCGAAGCTCACCAGAATCTGCGTCGCGCTGAAATCGGGAGAGTAGAACACCCCCCGGTAGAGGTCCCAGTCGACCAGGCGGCGGCGGACGGCGTCGATTTCCTCGGGGGTGCCGGTGAAGTTCGGGGAAACCAGGGGCAGCACCTCCATGCCCTCGGGTCCGCCGTCGATAAAGTCGGCCTTGGTGATGGAGCTCACCTCCTCTACGTGTTCAAGTCGGCTGAAATCATCGCTCAGCTCGTCGATGAGCCGGATGTGGTCGGGCCTGAAGAGCGATCCTCGGTCGAACTCCAGGGCAACGGACAGCAGCATGGTGCTGCCGAAGATCTCGCTGGTCCGATCGTAGGCCAGCGCCTCCGGGTGGTCGGTGGGGATGAAGTTCATGATGTCGTTGTCCAGCTCGGTTTTGGGAAGTCCGGCGGCGAAAAAGAGGCTCAACGCCAGTATCAACAGGATATTCAAGCTGGGATGGTGGTATATTTTTTTCATAGGACGCCGCTCCTCTATTTCAAGGAATGGAGAAAGATATTGAACATCTGCTCGACCAGTTCGGCGGTCTTGTAGGTCCTTTCGGGGTCGAAGACTCCCCGCATCAGAGAGATCCGCTGCATGAAGCTGATGGCCATGTGGAGAAAGAGGACCGCCGATTTTTCCGCCTCCAGATCACGGCGGATCGAGCCGTCCCGGATTCCCTCGTTCAGCAGTGCCACGATGCTCTGTTGAATATCCGTCAAGAGGGCGAGGCACTTCTGGGTGGTGGGCAGCTGTCGGCTGATGGAGTAGGAGTACTGTTCCATGATCAGGGAGAAGTAGATGTATTCGGCTTGCTGGTCGAACATTTCCAGAAAGCTCCTGGCGATGAGTTCCAACTTGTGGTATCCATCCGTCCCTTCAGCTGCTGCTTGGTCGATGAGGTCTTGGACCAGCTGGAAGCTCGTGTGGAGCAGCTCGAAGGTGAGCTCCTCTTTGTTTTTGAAGTAAATATAGAGCGCGGCCTTGCTCAGTTCGGCTCGGTCGGCGATGTCCTTCATGGTGGTGTGCTCTATGCCTTTTTCCAAAAAGACCGCTTTGGCCGCCTCGACGATCGACGCCCGGCGCTCTTGCCTCTCCTGTTGTCTCCGTTCGCTGATTCCCATACTCGTCCTTTTAGTAAAGTGACCGATGGTCATAAAGTGACCGCCGGTCAGTACAATTTCATTGTATACCCCGGTTCGACGGCAGTCAAATTAATCTTGCCAATATTGGGCTGCACGGGAAGTTTTAATAAAAAATGACAAGAGGAGAAAAATGAGTTATCTTTAACCGTGTACCTGTACGTAATCAAGGAGGTTTTAATATGAACAAGACATTTCGAAGGGCCCTCGTTTTCACCCTGGCCTTCCTGCTCCTCGGGAGCATTGGAGTATTCGGCCAGGCGATAGAGCTCGATCTTATGAAAGAGAACTTTAGTGGATTTTCCAGCGATGTGGCTACCGCGCTGCCCCACGCCGCGGCCACCGGTTTGACCTGGTCGGACGCCCGGGTGCGGGGATTCCCCCACTTCGGAGTAGGCCTGTCCCTCGGGGCGGTGATGATTCCCAAAGACACCTTTGTGGATCTGGCCGATACGATGAACATTGCACTTCCCTCCGAGATCACCGATTCGGAGCTGGGAGTTCCCTTTCCAGCCTACGCGGTGGACGCCCGGCTGGGTATCCCCTTCCTCCCCTTCGACGTGGGGGCCAAGCTGGGGATGCTGACTCCGGAGATGTCCGAGAGCTTGGGTGGCAAGGTGAACGCCGACTATATGTTGGCGGGCTTTGAGATCCGCTACCCCATTATCAAGGGCAATCTGCTCCTTCCGGCGGTCAGCCTATCGGCGGGCTACAACTACCTCTCCGGCGGGATCGGCATGACTGTTGACAATGCGGGGGATCTGGCCGGTGGCATTAGTTTTGATGTGCCTGATGACGGAACCTATACCGTCGATTACACCGATCCTGAGCTTCGTTTCGACTGGCAGACTCAGGCGGTGGACTTCAAGGTCCAGACCAGCAAGAATCTGCTGATCTTCACCCCCTACATCGGCGGCGCCTACTCCTACGGCTGGTCTAAGGCCGGCGGCGGGGTGTCGGCTGAGCTCACTTATGCCAAGGACGGAAATTCCGTCAATGAAGACGATGTCCGCAAGGCTCTCGATGAGCTCGGTTACGACGTGGACCTCAGCGACCAGGGCTTCGTGGTGCTCAGCAGCGTAGACGGCGGCTCGATCCGCGCCTTCGGCGGTTTGTCGGTGAACCTGCTGCTGCTCAAGCTCGACGTCAACGGTCAGTACAATTTCACCACTTCGAGTTTAGGCGCCGGGGTGAACGCTCGGATCCAGTTCTAAAAAGTCCGTTCTCAAAACGTGAGGCAACACCGTCGGCTGCAGCAGTTGGCGGTGTTGTTTTTTTACCATGGGTCGAAGGAATAAAAAATCTTGTGGATAGTTCCGGCCACGTAACCGGTACCGATGATATACAAGAAGGAGAGGCTTTTGCCTGTCGCACGGCCGCCGGTGATGTAGTTAGCCGTGTTCTTTTATATAGCTGCGCAGCGCCGCGTTGAGAAGCGTTTGGTAACCCACTTTTTTCTCGGCGGCTTTTTTCTTGAAGTAGAGAATAATGTCGTCGTCTAATCTGATGGTGGTTGTCCTTTTCTTCGGGGTGTAGAAACGTCCTCGAGTGCCTTTTGAAAAATTATACTCGAGCTCCATCTCGAATACTTCTTCAGATCTGTTCGTATTGTCTTCGTTCATAGTTTGTCGCCTCCCTGGCGGATATTATTCTTATTATCTCTTCTCCATCTTCCGAAAAAACGTTGTGGGCTACGACAATGAGGATGAAATTCTCTGTAGCACCGATTGTTATCCAACGTTCTTCGAAATAAGAAAACCTCTTATCAAGGATGGAAATATGAAGGGGATCTTCGAAAACTTCTGCTGCTGTGGAAAAAGAGATTTTATGTTTTCTCCGGTTTTTTAGATCCTTATTATGATCCCATTCAATCTTCATAACATATCTTAACACGTTGTATGTGCGTTGTAAATATAAATAATGGGGGTGATGCTCTTCACGATTCCCTCGGTTTTATTAAAGATGTGATCCTCTAAACTCTTGGATCAAATGGCTCTGGATGATAAGGTGAACATAGAAAATCCTGACCAGATAGGTGACTGGCTCTGTGAAGGACGCCGTCAAAGCTCAACTAATAGAACAAGAAGCGGTTTTTGTTCTACTTTGTAATACATAGGAGGAGATAAGTATGAGTACTTTCAGCAATACCGTCGCATGGCCGGTCAATCCGGCACGGGTTTCGCTCAAGAGCGTATCCGGCGCAATCACCGAGTTAGTTTTGATCGGTTTGGCCATAGGTCTACCGATAATCGCCCACGCCCTGGCCTGGCCGGTCTTTGCCCTGCTGCCGATGCACTGGACCATCCTGTTGGCGGGTCTGGTCTACGGTTGGAAGGGTGGCCTGTTGGCCGGATTCTCCGCCCCGCTCATCAGCTTCGCGGTCACCGGTATGCCGATGCCCTTTGTTTTGCCCATGATCGTTGTGGAGGTCTCCCTGTACGGTGCGGTCAGCGGCCTTTTTAGCCGGAAGAACGCCTTCTTCGGCCTCTTTGCCGCCCTGATCGTCGGGCGAGTCGGATTCGCCGCCACGGCCCTGCTGCTCGGAAGGGTGCAGGGACCGCTGATGGGTTTTATCAAAAACAGCTTCACCGCGGGTGTCCCCGCAGCCTTTGCCCAGCTTCTGATTCTGCCCTTCATCGCCGGGATGGTCGTGTCCATCATGAATAAAGAGTAGCCCCGCCGGAGGCAACCGGTAGGGACTCCGCCCGCTTCGGCGGGCGGAGTTTTTCTCATGATGCAGCTTGTTCTGATTTTCGTCATCTACATCATCGCGAGTTTCACCCAGGGGGTGACCGGCTTCGGTTTTGGAGTCTTCGCCACTCCGATGATTTCCCTGATTTTTTCTCCGGGAGTCGCGGTGGGGATGAACGCCGTCCTGGGGACGGTCAACTGCACCTACAACTACTTCTTACTCAGGGAGTATGTGGATTATAAAAAAAGTGCAAAACTCTTTGCCGTCAGCCTCCTGTTCATCCCCTTGGGGGCCTACTTCCTGGTCAGCGTGATGGAGGAGATAGTCTTTCTGGCAATGGGGACGATGGTTGTAGTGGTGACCCTGCATTCGATGCAGCAACATAGAGTGAAAGCCGATTCGATAGTCTACACCAAACTGGGATTTGTGTTTCCGGTCTTAGCCGGTTCGGTCGCCGGGGCCTTCGCCGCGCCGGGGCCGATCTTGGCGCCGTACATGTTCGCCCGCGAAAAGGATCCCTTCGTCGCCAAAGCAAACCTGCAGTTTATCTTTTCCTTGATGAGCATAATCATTATCGCCTCGCATACCGTGGCGGGGAATCTCAGTGTTGATACGCTGCTGCTGAGCCTGCCGTATATCCCGCTGGTGTTTTTGTTTACCAAGATCGGAGCGGCGGTATCTTTCAAATTAAAAAAAGAGCTCTTCCGGCGGGTGGAGTACAGCGCCCTGCTGCTGTTGGGCGCTTATCTGATTTTCCAAAACTTAACAAAATTGTTGAGTTTTGGAAATTGGCCATAGGGTATACAGAGTATGACCACAGACCCAATAGAGATCATCGCCGTCGGCAACCCGATCATCGATATCTACGCGGGTATCGATGAGCAGGGCTTCAGCTGCCTCAAAAAAACCGCCCCCGACTTCGAGTGGGGGCAGGTGCGGCATGTGGACGATGAGCTTTTTGCAGAACTTCTGTCCTGTGTCGACCCGGAAGACATAGTGCCCGGAGGAGGCGCCTACAATGCCCTCAGAATTCTCGCCCAGCGGGGTTTTCGGACAGGATTCGTCGGCGCCTTGGGTGGAGGGGCAGCTTCTACCGCAGACGATACGGCGCCATCCGCGGTAGGGGGGATGTCCTTTGGCCCCGAACTTTTCCGAGAGGAGATGCGTCACTTCGGTATTGTCGATCTCACGGCAACCGTCTCCGGTCGTCCTACGGGGCGCAGTCTCTGTCTGCGAGATACTGCGGGAGGCGCAGAATCTCTGCTCATCTTCAACCCCGCCGCGGCCACGGAGCTCGGGGCTATCTCCGAGGATGCTTCCGGCACGCTGAAGCCGAGGCTTATCTATCTGGAAGGCTTCGTGCTGCCCAGGACCGCGCTGGTGGAGGATATCTTGGCCTGGCGTGGGAGGGTCGGGGCGAAGCTGGCGGTGGACTTGGGGGCGTCGCCGATCGTCGGTGCACGAAGGGACTTCCTGTTGGAAGAGCTCCTGCCCCGTACGTCGTTTCTCTTCGGTACCAAGGAGGAACTTGAGGCTTTCGGCCTCATGTATGATGAGCTTCTGCACCGAATGAACCGGGGAGTCTTGGTATGTAAAAAAGGCCCGGACGGCTCCTCGGTCCTTTTTGGAGAGTCCAGGATAGATGTCCCCGCCCGTGCTGTTTCGGTACTTGATACCACCGGGGCGGGGGACGCCTACGCTGCATTTTTTCTCACCGAGTATCTGCGGGGCCGGACAGTCGAACAGGCCGCCGAAAGCGCGGCCTACGGCAGCTCGCTGGTTCTGAGACAGTATGGAGGGAGAATACCGGAACACTGAGAAAATACAAGGAACTCTGCAGGATGCCAAAGCACGGCACAGCGGTTTGGCCAATCCGTAGACGGGCGGATAAAACCTAGTCCGGGGAGGGGACTGACAGTACGCCGAACATCACGGTAATGAGGTGCCGGATTTCTTCGGCGGAGGTTGCATCTAAACTGGCAATTTTTTCGCCGATTCGCGAGGTGCTGATGGTACGAGTCTGGTCTACGGCTATTTCTGAGCGGCGTCCCGCGACCGTGGTGGTAATTCGGCTGGGCCAAGCTTCGTGTATTCGCAAGGTGATCGGGCAGACGACCACGGTCTGGAGGTGGCGATTCATGAGATCGTCACTGACAACTACCGCCGGTCCTGTTTTGGAAATCTCACTTCCCACGGTAGGATCGAGGTTCACCCAATACACCCCATAACGTTCAATCCGTGATACCATCACCGCTCACCCTATCCCAATCAGACCACTCTTCTGCTTCCGCCGATTCGGCGGCCATCTGACAGTACGCCTCCTCCCAGGTAAGTTGATGGCCCGATGACAGGGGCTTGAGAAAGATTCCGTCCCGAGTCTCTTCGATCTCAATCTCAGAACCTTCCTTCAAGCTATAGAAGTCTAATAGTTTTTTGGGAAGGCGGATGCCTTTGGAATTACCGATTTTGATTATATGCGCCTTCATGTAATTACATGTAATAACTTTTATAAAGTGTGTCAAGAAAAATGTAATGCCTTTGCTTCCCTACCACTGAACTCCGAGTAACAGCAGCGTCTCCTCCACCCGAAACCGATCGTTCCGAAGGCTGTAGGCGAAGCGGAGGCCTGTCTCCAGAGCAAGCGGCCAGGAGAAGAGGTGCTGCTCGAAAAGGAGTTCGACGCCCACCGTCGGATGTAAGGCTGCGCCGGTCTTAGATTCGAGCCGGCGCAGCCACCAAGGAGGCTCTCCATCCGTCGGGTCCGCGACCGTTGCGGCTTCCGCCGGTAGTCCGACACCGAGGTCGGCGAAGGCGGTCCCCCTGACCCGTTTGAGGAAATATACGCTCCCTATCTCCATATCCGGGTAGAGCAGGGGCAGGGAGTACTGAAGCGAGGCCACCGCGTTTTCGGGATAGTGTTGGTCCAGACGGAGGGGGAGGGCCGGGGGGGGGAGGGAGGGGGTGCCGGGCGACGTCCTGGGCGGGCCATGCACAGGATCAGCAGAGCGACGAGGGGAGCGGCTGGTGATCGACCACGTTGGCTTGGGGTTCAGCGACCTGGACAAGAGCAAGGCGTTCTACCAGCAGGCGCTGCGTCCGCTTGGCTACCAGCTGCTGATGGCACGCGACGGCTCGGCGGGCTTCGGCAGCAACGGCAAGCCGGACTTCTGGATCCA
>DSBN01000277.1 GCA_011046055.1 Sediminispirochaeta sp.
CCTGAAAGCCAACTACCCAGCGGAGTTCATGGCCGCCAACTTGACCAACGAGATCAACGATTCGGACAAGCTGGCGATCTACATCGCCGAGACAAAATCCATGGGGCTGGAGATACTCCCCCCGGACGTCAACCTCTCCCAGGAGGCCTTTTCGGTCAGCGAAGGCAAGATCATCTACGGCCTGGTGGGCATCAAAAACGTCGGTAAGGCCGCGGTGGAGGAGATACTGCGTGCCAGGGAGGAGGAGGGAGCCTACACTTCGCTGGAGGACTTTCTGTACAAAGTCGATCTGCGGGCGGTGAACCGCAAGGTGGTGGAGACCCTCATCCAGAGCGGTGCCTTCGACCGCTTCGGCCATTCACGGGCCGAGCTGATGCACAATTTGGACCGCCTGCTCGCCTACGTGCAGAAGAGAAAAGAGCAGGAGAAGTACGGTCAGACCTCCCTGTTCGACGCCGGCTCCGAAGAGGAGCTGCAGGGCTTCGAGTATGAGGAGCAGGAGGAGTGGACCGCCGCCGAAAGGCTCATGTACGAGAAGACGCTGCTCGGCTTTTACGTCTCCGGGCACCCACTGGACAAGTACCGTCAGGTCTGGGAACGGGCGGTCCGGCTGGACCTGTCCAAACCGGAGAGGTTCACCGCGAAGAGCAATCAGTCCCTGCTGGGAGTGGTCAACACGGTGCGTACCATTTATACCAAAAAGGGACAGTCCATGGCCTTCCTCCAGCTGGAGGACTTCAACGGAAGTATCGAACTGGTGGTATTTCCCAAACTCTGGGAGCCCATGAGTGATCGGATAGAGGTGGATTCGATCATCGCCTGTTACGGCAAGCTCGACACCAGCCGAGGGGACCCCAAGTTTCTGGTCGACTCCTTCGTCACCCCCGAAGAGTTGCAGGAGGTCGAAGCCCGAGAGGTGCACATCAGGCTGGAACGCAACACGGTCACCGAAGAGGAGCTGTACAACCTCCGCTCCTTTCTTTTCGATCACAAGGGAACCTGCCCCCTGTATCTGCACCTGAACGCCCGGAACGGGCACCGAGAGACGATCATCCGCGCTTCCAGCCAAATCACCCTCAGCTCTTCCAGGGAGGTCTTGGATGAGCTCAAAGCATATCCTACAATAGAGGACGTCTGGACAGCTTGATAAGAAAGGAGAAAAAACCATGGAAGCACTAGCCCGCTTGATAGCTTCGCTTATTTCGGTATATATGATCTTGATCTTCGTCCGGGTCCTGCTCACCTGGTTCAGCGGGGTCAATTTTGGCCGCCCCTACCAGATGATCTCCGCGGTGACCGACCCGTATTTGAACTACTTTCGACGCTTCGGTTTCTTGCGCTTGGGTGGAATGGACTTTTCCCCCCTGGCGGGGATACTGGTACTGGTGGTAACAGCCAACATTTTTCAAACCCTGGCGGTCTACGGCGAGATAAGCTTGGGCATAATTTTGGCCATCAGCGTCCGCGCTCTCTGGTCGGCCGTCTCCTTTCTATTGACCCTACTTATCGTCCTGATTGTCATCCGCTTCGTCGCCTCCCTGATCCGAGCCAACACGGTACACCCCTTTATTCGTACCCTCGATTACATCCTCACCCCCTTTCTCTCCTGGATTCACCGGCGTTTTTTTCCCAAGCGGTTTCTGACCCTGCCCATGGGCTTGGCAATCGCCGGGGCCAGTCTCATCCTGCTGTCGCTTATTGGCAACTTTCTGATACTGCAGCTGGTCCTCCTGCTGCGTTCGATCCCCTTCTGATGCTGCTAGGCGAACTGGACCACTCGGTATCACAACTCAAGGGTATCGGCCCCCAATCGGCCTCGCAGCTAGCCGGTCTGGGAATTATCTCCGTAGCAGACCTCCTCCTGCACCGTCCCCGGGACTACGAGGACCGCAGCACCACCGTCCCCTTGCGAGATTGGACCAAAGCTCCGGTGAACACGGTGGTCGAGGTGGTGGCTCACGATTTTTTCGGTCATCGACGGGGACGGACGCTCAAAGTCTACGTCCAGGACGAGACCGGTACGGCCACCCTTCTCTGCTTCAACCGCAATTTTCTCCAGAACGTTTTAAAGGTGGGAGAAAAGTTCCGCCTCTACGGCAACTTCACCTACCGTTACGGGGAGCTGCAGTCGAGCAGTTTCGAAACCGAAAAGCTATTCGAGCAGAGCTCCAGCTTCGGACGGATTCTCCCGATTTACCCCCTGACGGGGAAGCTCAACCAAGGGCTCATGCGCAGGGCGGTACGGGACGCACTGCGCCGCTACGGTCGCTACGTCGATTCGGAGCTGCCCGAGTCCTTGCGGCGGCACTTCGGCTATCTGCCGAAGTCAGAGGCGATCCGCCAGGTTCACTTCCCCGACAGCTTCGAACAGCTCGACCTGGCCCTTCAGGGGCTCTCCTTCGAGGAGCTGCTCTACTTCCAGATCGTCGTTGCCCGCCGCGCCTACCGTCGAGATGAGAGCCGACGAGCTCCGCAGCTGCTCCCCTACCGCCTGCAGCGGCGCTGCATCGAAGCTCTCCCCTTCAAACTCACGGCGGACCAAAAACAGGTCATAGAAGAGATCAAAAAGGACCTGGACGGCCCCCACCCCATGGGTAGACTGCTGCAGGGTGATGTGGGCAGCGGAAAAACCCTCACCGCCCTGCTCTCGGCCCTGCCGGTCATCGAGGCGGGGTACCAGGTCGCCTTCCTGGCCCCCACCGAGCTTCTGGCCAAGCAGCACGCCGAACGGGCGGCCGGTTTTCTGGAACAGCTGGGGGTGAGACTGGCCTTTCTCAGCGGTCACGTCAAAAACGCGGTCCGCGCCCCTCTGCTGACCGCCCTCGCCGAGGGGCGGGTCGATCTGATCATTGGAACCCACGCTCTGTTCACCGAGGATGTCCGTTTTCAAAATCTGCGCTACGTCATCATCGATGAGCAGCACAAGTTCGGCGTCGAACAGCGAGGACGATTGATCGAAAAGGGGCGAAACCCGGACCTGCTGCTGATGACCGCCACACCGATCCCCCGGACTCTTACCTTGACCTTTTTTGGCGACCTGCAGGTCTCCTCGATCCGCAGTATGCCGCCGGGGCGAAAGCCGGTGGTCACCCACCTAGCCCGCCAGGACAACGAGGAGAAGGTCTACCGAGCGGTACGGAAGGAGCTGGAACGGGGACACCAGGCCTACTTCGTCTACCCCCGGATCAGCGGTGACGGTGAGAGCGATCTGAAAGACGCTGAGACCATGGCCCTTCGTCTCAGAGAGACGATTTTCTCCGACTTCTCGTTGGCCTTGATTCACTCCAAACGACCGGAGGAGGAGAAGGAGAGGATCATGCACGACTTCGCCCAGGGGAAAATACAGGTCCTGGTCTCCACCAGCGTGGTCGAAGTGGGGGTGGACGTGGCCAACGCCACCTGTATGGTGGTGGAGCAGGCCGAACGCTTTGGATTGGCGGCGCTGCACCAGCTGCGCGGGAGGGTCGGTCGAAGCTCTCTACAATCCTACGTTTTTTTAGTATACTCTCGGGAGCTCAGCGAGGAGGGAAAGAGGCGGCTGATGGTGATGAAACGCAGCAGCGATGGTTTTGAGATATCCGAAGAGGACCTGAAGTTGAGGGGGCCGGGAGAGCTCGGCGGGACCAGGCAGTCCGGCTCTCTGGGACTGAGATTTACTGACCTCAACGACGATCTGGAGCTCCTGCAACGGGCTCGCAAAGAGGCCTTCCGCATCGTCAAAGCCGACCCCGCTCTGGCCCTGAGCCAGCACCAGAATCTGAGCCGGGTCTTGGAGTGCTGCGCCCCCTTCCCGGAAGAGCTCTTCGCCGGAGGCTAGGTCTCCCCCTGGGACGGATGCTTTTTTATGCAATTTTTTACAAAGAGGAGAGTAGACAGTGCGCGTGACCGGAGGAAAGTACCGTAGCCGCAAGGTGGCCTGCCCGCCGGGCGTCATTAGACCGGCGATGGACCGTATGCGGGAGTCGATGTTCTCGATACTCGGGAATATTTCCGGCCTCGCCTTCCTCGATCTATTCACCGGATCCGGGGTAGTGGGCATCGAAGCGGCCTCCCGTGGGGCCGAGCCGGTGGTTCTGGTGGAAAAGGACCGGCGGAAGGCCGAGGTGATCAGAAAAAACATCTCCATGGTCGAGACAAAAATCGACCTCCGCCTGACCAGCGCCGAAGGCTACCTCAAACGCCCCCCCAGGAGTTTCGACCTGGTCTACCTGGACCCGCCCTTCGCCTACCAGCCGAAGACGAAGCTGCTCAAACTGACCGTCGCCGGCGCGATCCTGTCACCTGGGGGGCTTCTGTTGATTCACTACCCCAGCCCTGAAGAGCTGCCGGAGCAGATAGACGACCTGGTTCTTGTCGACCACCGCCGCTACGGCGGCTCCAGCCTCGCCTTTTACCGCCTCCAGTAAGGGTCCGGCAGGACGGGTAAACCTCCTATTCGGACTCTTCCCGTGGGGGAGCGCATTTGCTATAGTAGAGCTCTATACTTTTTCTCTCTCCAAGGAGAGAGACGGGAGGAGTTTTGACCGACTCGAAAAAGCGATATCTTCAAGTACCCCAGGGCACCGAGGGGGTTCACGTGGAGGAGGCCTACCGCCACCGCCGGATCACCCAGGAGCTGCTGGATCAGTTCGTCCTGTGGGGCTACCTGCCGGTGGAGACCCCGGTCTTCGACTTTTACGACATCTACGAGCCCCTACTCCACTCCACCTCGCGCGACGTCTACCGCCTGATCGACCGAGAGGGGGACCTGCTGATGCTTCGTTCCGATATCACCCTCTTTTTGGCCAAACAGATGGGGCTCTGGCTGCGGGAGGAGGAGCTGCCCGCCCGGGTCTGCTACGGGGACACCATTTTGAGGCATCAGAACGTGGAAGACATTTCGAAAAACGAGTTTTTCCAGATCGGTGCCGAACTCATAGGAAAAGCCGGCGAACCGGCGGACCTGGAGCTCCTCATGCTCCTGTCGGAGATCTTCTCCAAACTGGGTCTTCACCCGGCGGTCCACCTCGGCTCGCACCAGTTTCTCACCACCTGTCTGACTGAGTTGAGCGATACGGAGCTGAATAGGGCGGTGACCTTCATCCGCGACCGACGGGACGACTCGCTCCGCGAGCTGTTGGAGTCAAAGCTCTCCTCACGTAAAACCGAAGTGCTGACCACATTGTTCAGCTTTATAGGTACGCCGCGGGAGTTCGAACGGACAGTCTACAGCCTGGGCGGAGAACTGAGCCAGCTGGAGCTGGAGGAGTTGGAGTACCTGTCCAGCTTGGCCGAACAGCTGGTGGAACTCGGTTTTTCACCGGATCTGAGGATCGATCTTTCGGAAATAGGCGCCCAGCCCTACTACACCGGTATTGTTTTTCAAGCCTATCTCCCCGGCCTCGACGACGCCATCGCCTCGGGGGGGCGTTACGATAAGCTGCTCGAGCGCTTCGGCTTCGAATGCCCCTCGGTGGGCTTCTCCATGCTGCTTCGAAAAATCGAAGACCTGGTAGACTCTTCCATCGGCCGACTGCCCAAGATCACAAAAGTGGAGGGCGCTGCTTTCAAAGAGGCCTTTCACCGGGCTCAAGAACTACGGAAAAAAGGCGAGGTGGCTATACTATGAGCAGCCGGAATGCCACAACGGCACATAACACAGACACCGCAGCGGTACAAGAGGGGCCTCTGACCCTGGCCCTGCCGAAGGGACGGCTTTTCGATCAGGTCCAAGATTTTTTTCTAAAAAAAGGCTTGCACTTCAAATTCGAGAGTCGAAAACTCGTGGCCCACGACGAGTCGGGTCTCTTGAAGATTTTTCTGGTGAAGAACGCCGATCTGCCCACCTACGTACACCACGGCATCGCCGGACTGGGAATCTGCGGGGAGGACGTCCTCTTTGAGGAGGGCAAGAGGTTCTTCCGTCTGAGAAAATTCGACTTTGGCAGCACCAGCATGTGCCTGGCCGCAAAAAAGGGCTATACCGCCCCGAAAAAGAGCCGTTCTTTGACGGTGGCCACCAAATTTCCCAAGTTCACCCTCGACTACTTCCACCGCCGCGGCCACCCCATCGAACTGATCAAGCTCAACGGCTCGGTGGAGCTGGCGCCTATCCTCGGGCTCGCGCCCTACATCGTCGACCTGGTGGAGACCGGCTCGACTCTGAAGGCCAATAACCTGGAGGTGGTTGAGGTGCTGCAGACCATAGTGGTACAGCTCATCGCCAACCCCTCCTACTACAAACTGAACTACCGCCGTATCAACCAACTTTTGGATATGCTAAACTCCCACAGCAAGGAGGAGAGAGAGTGAAATCGAGAGCCTTGGAGATGAAACGAGAGACCAAAGAGACCTCCATCAACCTCAGATTCGACCCGGATGTTCCGGCCCAGGAGATCAGTACGGGCTTGCCCTTTTTTGACCACCTGCTCAGCTCAATGGCCTTTCACGGACGGATGGGGCTGCGGCTCAGCGCCGTGGGCGACCTGGAGGTGGACCCCCACCACTTGGTAGAGGATACCGGTCTGGTGTTGGGCGCCGCCCTGCGGCAGTGTGCCCAAGAACACGGCCCAATCGCCAGATTCGGACACGCCGTCGTCCCCATGGACGAGGCGCTGGGTGAGGCGGTGGTCGACGCCGGCGGACGCTCCTACCTGGTACACCGGGCGGACTACCCTCAGGAGTACTGCGGCCGCTTCCCGGTGGCCCTGTTACAGGAGTTTTTCTACGCCCTGGCTCAGAAAGGAGGCATCACCCTTCATCTCTGGGCGCGTTACGGGTCCAACAGCCACCACATGGCCGAGGCGCTCTTCAAGTCCCTGGGACGAGCCCTCCGACAGGCCTACCGCCCGTCTGGCTCGACGGAACCGATTAGTACCAAGGGGTTTTTGGACTAGACACGTGCTATCAGACGAGCAATTCTCAATTTGGAAGTCTAATGACTTCCAAATTGAGAATTGCTCGTATCAGACTATTGCGTTTCACTATTTTTTACAGTATATTTGAACTGCAGCAATTACACCGAAAATATGGAAAATGAAGATATTTTAAAAAAAATACCGAAAGAGGGATTTATCAAGCTCGGGAGGAGCGGCAGGAAAGAGCTTGATTCGGCCCAAAGATCAGCGCTTATTCGCAAGGGCAACGCCCTCTTCAATTCGGGCGATATAGAGACCGCCCAACGTATCTTCCTTACCACCGGCTACAGTGACGGACTGGAACGGGTGGGAGATCACTTCAAAGAGAGGGGAGATATCTTCCAAGCCCTGAGGATGTACTGGATAGCACCCGCTCCAGGTAAAAAAGAAAAACTAATTGAACAGTGCGCGGCAGTCATACAGCACTGGGTCAATGAAGAAGGATGATCATAATGAGTGAATATGAAAAAGACTATTTAAAAGAAAACCATCAGGACAACGAAAGCCCTATAACTCTTGAAGGTTTGACCGAAGAGGAGATCAATCAAATTTCCGAGCTCTCCAAAAGGGGTTACCAGCTGCTCAAGGAGAACCTGATCAGGGACGCCGAAGAGAGCTTTTTCCAGATCCTGGACATCGACGACACCAACAACTACGCTCTGGTCGGTCTCGGCGACGCGGCTCGAAAAAAGCACGAGTACCGCAAGGCTATCGGTTACTACCAGAAGTGCCTGGAGAACCACGCGGGCAACAACTACGCCCTTTTCGGACTGGCCGACTGTTACAAGGCGCTCAACCGCTACACCGACGCGATCAAGATCTGGGAACAGTACCTGCAGCACGACGACAACAACGTCACCATTTTGACCCGGGTGGCCGACGCCTACCGGAAGGTCAAGGATTTTCGCCGATCCAAGGAGATATACCTCCGGGTACTGGAGATCGAAGGGGACAACCCCTACGCCCTGATCGGGCTCGGTCATCTGCACTACGATTTCCGCGAATACGACGAGGCGCTCAAGTACTGGGAGCGGATGCTGGAGGTCAAGCAGGACAACGTGGATATCCGAGTTCTCACCAGCCTCGGCAACTGCCACCGCAAGCTGAAGACCTACGACAGAGGACTGAAGTACTTCCAGCAGGCGCTGGAGCTGGAACCGAACAACTTCTACGCTCTTTTCGGCCTGGCCGACTGTTATCGGGGCATGAACCACCACGCCGAATCCCTGGAATATTGGCACAAGATCCTCAAGCTCGACCCGAACAACAAGGTCATTCTCACCCGCGCCGGAGACGCCTACCGCAATATGGAGGATTTCGACAAGGCCGAGGAGTACTACCACGCGGCATTGAACATCGAGTTCGACATGTACGCCATCCTTGGCTTGGCCTTGATAAACAAGGAGCGGGGCAACTACGAGGACGCCATCGACAGTCTCTACGGTCTGCTGCGCAACGACCCAAAAAACCACCGCCTGTACACCGAGATCGCCGAATGCTACCTGGCTCTGAACCAGCGGCACAAGGCCGTTGAGATCCTCACGGAGTTCCACAAGCTCGGTATTCGCAACCCCTACGTGGCCAAGCTGCTGGACCGGATCCAGCAGGGCGGAAATTGAAGCTGATCTTCTTAGCCAAAGGACCGAGATGAGTACCATCAACGGGAGAGACTCACTGTGCGCCATGCCCCCTGAGGAGCTGAACGCACGCCTCAAACTGGCCCCCGCCTTTCGGGGAAGGCAGCTCTTTCAATGGATCCACCAGAGACAGACCTTCGACTTCCAGCAGATGAGCAACCTCCCCGCCGAGTTGCGGGAGAAGCTGGCCGAAAACTACGGCTCGGCGCTCTCCTCGGAGATAGTTCAGAGCCAAAGCGATAGCGACGGGACCGTCAAGGTCATGATCCGCCTGGCCGACGGAAAAAAGATCGAAAGCGTCCTACTCAACGACGAACACGGCCGCCGCACCGCCTGCTTATCCAGCCAGGTGGGCTGCGCCCTGGCCTGCCGATTCTGCAAGACCGGCACCATGGGCCTGCTGCGCAACCTCAGCGCCGGCGAAATCGTAGAACAGTACTACCACCTGAGCCTTCGGTACGGCCGGATCGACAACATCGTCTTCATGGGTATGGGGGAGCCGCTGCAAAACCTGGCCGCCCTTCGCCGGGCTATCGAGATATTCCAAAACCCCCAGGGGCTGCACATGAGTCCTCGAAGGATCACCGTCTCCACCAGCGGGATAGTTTCGGGAATCCGTCAACTGGCCGCCGAGGGGCCGCCCGTGAGGTTAGCGGTCTCCTTGATCTCCGCGGATCCGAAACTACGACGGGATCTGATGCCGGTTGCGGGATTGGTGGCTCTGGAGGAGCTGCAGCAGGCGCTGCTGGACTACCAGCGGGCCCACGGCAAGAGAATCACTCTGGAGTACGTCCTTTTTCACCGAAAAAACAGCCGTCCCGCCGATGTCGAAGCCCTGGTGGACTTCGTCCGCCCCCTGAACGTACTGGTAAATCTCATTCCTTGGAACCGAGTAGCGGAGCTCGATTTCCAGGAACCCGGAGCCCGCGAGATCGATGATTTTGCGGAAAAATTGACCCAAGCGGGGATCAGGCTCAGCCGCAGGTACCGGCGGGGCCGGGGAATTGACGGGGCTTGCGGTCAGTTGGCGGCGCCGCAGTAGACGCGCACGCCGCCTACACGGTTCGTACTCAACCTCTATTCCAGAACAGCTCGAATCCGACGAATTCCCGCCGATGAGGACTGCTCCTTTTTGATCTTGAAGCGGCCCAGCTCGCCGGTGTGCTCGACGTGGGGTCCTCCACAGACCTCTTTGGAGAAGTCTCCCACCGAGTAGACCTTCACCTGCTCGCTGTACTTGCTTTCGAAAAAAGCGATGGCCCCTGCCTTTTTGGCCTCATCGAGGCTCATCAGCTCCATGGTCACCGGCAGGTCCCGATCGATCACGTCGTTGACAATATCTTCGACCTGCTTGATCTGTTCGGGGGTCATTTTGTCGGGGTGCACGAAGTCGAAGCGCAGCCGTTCGGCGGTGATATTGCTCCCCTTCTGCTCCACGTGGTCGCCGAGGACCATCCTCAGCGCCTGGTGCAGTAGGTGGGTCGCCGTGTGCAGGGCGGTGGTCATCTCCGAATGGTCGGCCAAGCCGCCCTTGAAGGTTTTCTCCGATCCCTTTTTGGAGAGCTGCTGGTGTTTCTCGAAGGCCTTCTCGAAACCTTCTCGATCGACCTCCAGTCCGTGCTCGGCGCCGAGTTCCTCGGTGATTTCGATAGGAAAACCGTAGGTGTCGTAGAGCTTGAAGGCGATCCTGCCGGGAATGACCTTTTTGGGATTTTTCAACAATCCGGGCAGCATTTTCTCGAACTCGTGTTCGCCCTTTTTGAGGGTGGTGAAGAAGCGCTCCTCCTCGCCGTTCAACTCGGAGATGATCATCTGGTGATTCTTCTCCAAGATCGGGTAGGCTTCGCTGTAGAGCTCCAGCACGATTTCCGCCAGATCGGCCAAAAAGTGGTGGTCCACTCCTATCTTGCGTCCGTGACGCACCGCGCGACGGATGAGCCGGCGGAGAATATAGCCTTGGCCGAGGTTGGAGGGCTTGATGGCCTGCTCGTCCCCCAGAATAAAAACGGCGGTCTTGATATGGTCGGTGATGATCCGGATGGAGACGTCGGTCTCTTCCCGCCGCCCGTACTCAAGCCCTGCGATCTTCTCTATGCCCCGAATGATCGGGGTAAAGACTTCGATGTCGTAGACCGACTTCTTGCCCTGCAGGATCGCCGCGGTTCTCTCGATACCCATGCCGGTATCAACGCATTTGCGTTTCAGGGGGATGTAAGTCCCGTCGGCCTGCTTGTTGTACTGCATGAAGACGTCGTTCCACACCTCGAAGTACTTGCCGCAGGAGCAACCAGGACGACAGTCGGGACCGCAGGCGGGCTTGCCGGTGTCGATGAACATCTCCGAGTCGGGACCGCAGGGCCCGGTTGTCCCGGCGGGGCCCCACCAGTTGTCGGTTCGGGGAAGAAAATAGATCCGCTCGTCGGGTATTCCCACCGACCGCCAGGCGGCGGCGGACTCTTCGTCGCGGGGCACCTCTTCGTCCCCCTCGAAGACCGTCACCGAAAGGACATCCGGAGAGATTCCCAGCCATTCGGGGGAGGTGAGAAACTCGTAACTCATTTTGATCGCTTCTTCTTTAAAGTAGTCACCGAGAGACCAGTTGCCGAGCATTTCGAAAAAAGTGAGGTGGCTGGCGTCCCCCACCGATTCGATATCCCCGGTACGAATACACTTCTGGTA
>DSBN01000028.1 GCA_011046055.1 Sediminispirochaeta sp.
GAGTACCGCACACTGCTGCCCCTGGTCAAAAAGTATACTCACTTCTACCTCTTCGGTCTATTAGCCTTGGTCTTGACCGACGCCGGGGAGCTGTATATCCCGCAGCTGGTACGGAGGATCACCAATATCATTACCGGCCCCTCCTTCTCCCTGGAGGCGGTGGGGAGGCTGGTACTGATGATGGTCGGGGTCGCGCTGTTGGTGGCATTTTTCCGCTTCGGTTGGCGCTACTTCATCCACGGGGCCAGCCGGAGGATAGAGCGGGATCTGAGGGAGCAGGTTTTCAATCACCTGCTGAGTCTGAGTAATCGATTTTACCAAAAAATGCGCACCGGCGATATCATGGCCCGCTCCTCCAACGACATGCGGGCCATTCGGATGGCTTCGGGTATGGCGCTGGTGGCCTTTATCGACGGCTTTTTTCTCTCCATGGCGATCCTGGCGATACTTTTCTCCCAGTTTCCCAAACTGGCGCTGATCACCATCATCCCGCTGCCCTTTATCACTCTGATCGTGCTGGCCGGGGGAAAGGTAATCGGCCGACGGTTCAAGTTGGTGCAGGAGGGTTTTTCTCGGCTGAGCGAGCATGTACAGGAGACGATCAGCGGCATCAGGGTGGTGAAGTCCTTCGTCCGCGAGTCCTGGGTCGAGGATATTTTCCGGGAAAAAAACAACGACAACCTCAGCCGGAACATGCAGCTGGTGCGGATATGGGGGCTCTTTTTTCCGCTGATCACCTTTATCTCCGGGCTTTCGCTGCTGTTTCTGCTCTATTTCGGAGGTGAGGCGGTGATTCTCGGGGATTTCACCCCCGGGGACTTTATGGCTTTCATGAGCTACCTGACCATGCTTCGATGGCCGGTGATGGGGATGGGCTTTACCATAAACATGCTGCAGCGAGGAGCCGCCTCGTTGGAGAGGATCAACGAGATACTCAACGAGAGGCCGGATATCACCTCGCCGCCGAATGCGATCGACGATCCTCCTACCGGAGATCTGGAATTGCGGGATATGAGCTTCTCCTACCAGCCGGAGGAGAAGCCCATCCTCAGCGGGATATCTTTCACGTTGCCCCGTGGCCAGACCCTCGGCGTGCTCGGGCGTACCGGGTCGGGCAAGACCACCCTGGTCAAGCTGCTGCCAAGGCTGTTGGATCCGCCGCCGGGGACGGTTTTCATCGGGGGGAGGGATGTGCGGGAGTACCGTCTGCCCACACTGCGCGGCTCTATCGGGATCGTGCCCCAGGACAGCTTCCTCTTCTCGGCGACCATAAAGGATAATCTGGCCTTCGGTGATCCCGATGCGGAGGATGAGAGGATTCTACGGGCCGCCGAGGTCTCCACGATCAGTCGGGAGTTGAGCACCTTTCCCCACGGCTGGCAGACCGAGGTCGGGGAACGGGGGCTGACTCTGTCGGGGGGACAGAAGCAGCGGGTGGCCATCAGCCGGGCGATGCTCATCGACCCGGAGCTGCTGATCTTCGATGACGCCCTGGCTTCCGTCGACGCGGAGACGGAGGAGTCTATTCTGTCGGCCTTTCTTGAGACACGAAAGGAGCGGACCAATATTCTAGTGGCCCACCGGGTGTCGACCCTCAAGCACGCCGACCATATCATTGTCCTTGACGAGGGAAAAATCGTCCAGCAGGGCAGCCATGAACAGCTGGTCGATGAGCCTGGTCTCTACCGCGATATCTACCGTTTGCAGCTTTTGAGCGGAGGAGATCTGTAGTGGAACAGGAGAAGATCATCAAGGGCTACGACCCAGTCATAATGCGCCGGCTCATGGCCTTCACCAAGCCCTACAAGGTCCCGGCTATCCTGGCCATCTTCGCCCTGCTGCTGGCAACGGTGGCCGAGCTGGCCACCCCAGTGGTCTTGCAAAGGACCATTGACACCTACGTGATGGCGCGTAACTACCGATTCACCGAGACGACGCGGACTCGGGAGCTGCTGCGGGAGTACGGTATGCTGGAGGATGCTCGCAGCATTGGAGGCTACCTCTACCTACCGGAGACGGAGATAGAGAAGATTCGCGCGGAGGAAAAGGACCGGCTCATCGAAGACGGCCTTTTCCAAAGGCAGAGCTGGTACCTAAGCACCTATGACCCGGAAAAACACGGGGAGCTGCTCGGGGAGTACCCGAGGATGATGAGCTTGGTCGATGGACACCTGCTGATGCTCCATAGCGATCTGGCAGAGTTCACCGCCCAGGAGAAGGCCTTGATTCGCACCCAGGACGTAGAGGGTATCGGGCGTAGCACCATGGTCTATTTTCTCCTGCTGGCGGCGACCCTGGTCTTCATGTTCTTCCAGGTCTATCTGATCGCCTACACCGGACAGGAGGTGATGAGGGATATCCGAGAGAAGCTCTTCGGTCACACGATCAGACAGTCCCTCAACTTTTTGGGTCGGACCCCGGTGGGAACTCTGGTGACTCGGATCACCAACGACGTAGAGACGATCAACGAGTTTTTTACCTCCGTGGCGACCTCGATTTTGCGGGACTTCAGCTTGATGGCGGGGGTGGTGGTTACCCTTTTTATCCTGGATGTTCGACTGGCCTCTATTACGCTGCTGACCCTGCCGCCGGTGCTGATCATGACCTTCTTCTTTCGAACCCGAGCCCGAGACGCCTACCGCCGGGTGCGGCTGTGGGTCTCCCGGGTCAACGCCTTTCTCTCGGAACACATCTCCGGGATGGAGATCGTGCAGATTTTCGGGCGGGAACGGCGGAGCGCCGCGGAGTTTAGAGAAAAAAACGAGGAGCTGCTCAAGTCCAACCTGTCGGAGATGATGGTCTTCGCCGTATTTCGTCCGCTGATCAACCTCTTCACCAGTATCTCTATCGGTACAATACTGTATTTCGGCGCTACTATGCTGCTGGAGACCTCAATCTCCTTGGGGATCCTGATCGCCTACGTCAACCTGATTCACAAGTTCTACCAGCCGGTGATGGACTTCACAGAAAAGTTTACCATCATGCAGTCGGCCATGGCCGGGGGAGAGCGGATCTTCAACCTGATCGACACGGAGGATAGGATCGCCGATTCAGGGTCTCGTGCTCTACCGCAGCCCCTGCGGGGAGAGATCGAGTTCGACCGGGTGGATTTTTCTTACAAAGAAGACGAGCCGGTACTGAAACGTTTGAGTTTTCGGATCAAACCCGGGGAAACGGTGGCTATAGTGGGTTACACCGGCGCCGGTAAGACCACCCTGGCCAACCTTCTGGCTCGAATGTGGGACATCCAGGGGGGGAGTATCCGCATCGACGGGGTCGACATCAGAGACGTACCCTTGCAGGAACTCCGACGGGCGGTACAGCCGGTGCAGCAGGAGGTCTTTATGTTCGCCGGGACGGTGGCCGACAATATTCGCCTGGGCTCGGATATAAGCGACGAAACACTGCGCCGGGCGGCGGAGACGGTGCAAGCCTCGCGATTTATCGAACGACTGCCCCAGGGTTACGATACCCTGCTGACCGAGCAGGGGGCGAACCTCTCCACCGGTCAACGACAGCTCCTGGCTTTCAGCCGGGTACTGGCCCACGACCCGCGGATCCTCATACTCGACGAGGCCACCGGCAGCATCGATACCGAGACCGAGCAGCTGATCCAGGCGGCTATCGAGAAGCTCATGTACGGACGGACGGCGATCGTCATCGCCCACCGCCTGTCGACCATCAGAAACGCCGACCGGATACTGGTCCTCAATGAGGGACGACTGGTCGAAGAGGGCAGCCACGAGCAGCTGATGAGGAAGGACGGGCTCTACGCCACCCTCTCGCGGCTGCAGTACCAGCAACAGGCCTGAGCGGCGTCGCGGGATAGGGACGGCTTCCATCCAGCTTCGCTTGACAAGGGCATCCACAAGGCTTAGTAATATAGACAGCGGGGAAGGAGTTTTTTTATGTCATCGATCAGAGTTTTGATTTCCGACACCCATGACCCTTGGTTCAACCTGGCCACGGAGGACTACATTTTTCGCGAAATGGACACGGACCACCATATCCTCTTCCTGTGGCGGAACGTCGACACGGTGGTCATCGGACGCTATCAGAACCCCTGGGCGGAGTGCAACGTTGAAGCGATGGAGAGGGACGGGGTCAAGCTCGCCCGTCGGCAGAGCGGCGGCGGGGCGGTTTTTCAGGACCTGGGAAATACCAACTTCACCTTCATGTCCAGCCGGCGGAACTACAGCAAGGAACGGAACTTTGACATCATCATCAGGGCTCTGAAACGCTTTGGCATCGACGCCAAAACCTCCGGGCGTAACGATATCCTGGTGGAAGGCAAAAAAATATCCGGCAGCGCCTTCAAGCTCGGCAGCGACCGGGCATTTCACCATGGGACCCTGTTGATCGAAGCCGACCTCAGCAAGGTGGCAAACTACCTCACTCCGGACAAGAAGAAACTCGAGTCCAAAGGCATTAGCTCGGTCAAATCCAGGGTAGCCAACCTCAGGGACTTCAACGGACAAATAGACCACCAGTCCCTCAGCCAGGCCTTGATGGAGGAGTTCTTCGAAACCTACGGCGAACGCTGTGAAGCGGAGATGCTCGACCACCAGCAACTGAAAAAAATACCCCATCTGCAGGAGTATTTCGATCAACTGCGGGACTGGGATTGGCGTTTCGGCAAGACCCCCGATTTCGCGCACCATATGACCGAGAGGTTTTCCTGGGGGCGGATGGAGCTCTTCCTCGACACCAAGGGCGGCAGGATTCGGGATGTGAAAATCTACTCCGATAGTTTGCTGCTGGAGCTGGTGGAGCAGGTCGGCCGAGATTTGAAAGGCCGCTCCTACACCGGCGAGGATGTACTGCAGGCGCTGGAGGGCACCAGAGAGAGCCTGCCCCACCTGGATGATCAGATCCTCGAGTTCAGCAGCTGGCTGAAATCACAGATCCCCTGATCGCCTCGATACCAAAATGGTCCCGACGGCCAAAGAGAGAGTGCAATGATGAACAGAACCGTAGTTACAACGGCTATTATTCTTATTTTTTTTCTGATAGGTTCAGCGGCGGCCTTCGCCTTTCCCCAGCAGGAGCTGCACCGGGATGAGACGGCTCCGCCGATGATAGAAGAACCGTCGGAAAAGCCCCCCGCCGCCCCGGAGCAAGAGGAGCGGCAGGGCGATCAAGGCGAGGGTTCCTCCGAGGGAAAGACCGAGGATGAGTCCGACGAGAGGAGGGACGGAGACGAGGATAAAAGCGTGTTCACCTACAGCATCAGCTCTTCCAGCTTGAGCTTCGATCCCCTGCACACCTTCACTTCCACCGAGGCCCAGATATACACCGCCCTGTTCGAAGGTCTGGTCAGCTATCATCCCTTCACCTTGGAGCCTCTGCCGGGGATCGCCGAACGTTGGGAGGTCTCCGAGGACGGCGAAACCTACACCTTTCATTTGCGGGAGAACGCGGTCTACTCCAACGGCGACCCCATTCTGGCCGAGCACGTACGGGATTCGTGGCTGGCGCTGCTTCACCCCGAGGATGGGGGAGAGTACGCCTCCAGTGTGGATATGATAAAAAACGCCAGAGCCTATCGCAACGGACTCGTCGAGGACCCCGAAAAGGTGGGGATCGTCGTCGAAGAAGATCGGCGGCTTCGAGTCGAACTTGAGCATCCGGCCTCTCATTTTCTCAAGGTGCTGTGCCACCACAGTTTCGCTCCCCTCCACCCGAAGATGCTGGAGAGAATACCTGCCGACGACCCGAGTAAGCTCATCGGCAATGGTCCTTTTTTTATCAGCCGGGTCGAGGATGGGACGGTGATCTTAGAAAAAAATGAGCTCTACTGGGACAAAAACCGAGTCGCCCTGGACGAACTACGACTCGAGTATCACCACGATCCCGACGAGACGGCCCGACTTTTCAACAAGGGAGAGGTTCACTGGATCGACGGCAACGTCAACGTGGATCGATTGGATGATCAAAGCTCGGTGGTGGTCAATCCGCTGTTTTCTACGGGCTACCTCTTTTTTTCCGCCCAACGCGAGGTTCTGTCGGATCCGGGGGTACGGCGAGGCTTGGCCCTCCTGTTTCCCTGGGCGGAGATACGGTCGACGCGGTACATGTACCTGCCCACGGACTCGCTGGTTCCGCAAATCGATCAATACCCGCCGGTTGACGGTATCGCGGAACAAAACGTGGAGCGGGCCCTGGAGCTGCTCGAAGAGCTCGGCTATCCCCGGGGCGAAGGGCTGGGGAGACTTCGGCTGGTGCTCCCGGAAGGGCAGGAGGCGCTGCGGATTGGGGAGCTGATCCACCGCACAGTGGAAGAGCATCTGGAAATTGGGGTTTCTATCCGGCAAGAGCCCTTCGACGAGTACTACGCCGTGCTTCAACAGGGCGACTTCGACATGGGGATGCTGACGTGGATCGGCGACTACGCCGACCCGCTGACCTTCCTGGGAATGTGGACCAGCGATAGCAGTCTCAACCTCTCGCAATTCCGGGATCAAGCCTACGACGAGCTCATAGACAGCTCGATGCGGCAGGAGGGAAGCGAGAGGTACGAGACTCTGGCCGAGGCGGAGAAACATCTGCTGCACGGGGCGGTGGTGCTGCCCCTGAAACACTCACCGGCCTTCAACATCATCGACCTGCGAAACATAGAGGGGTGGTTTCCCAACCCCTTGGACATCCATCCCTTCAAATTTATCGGTTTCTCCCGGATCAGCATCCCCGACGGGGTGGCCTTGATCTAATAGCTGAACCGGTTCCGGCCTCATCCCCGCTCACTTCTCGGCCTGCGGGGCGCCGGGGTCGATCGGGGCGGCTAAGCGTCCGTAGAGGGAGGAAAGTTCTCGCAATCTCTCGGCGACCTGACTGTTGAAGGCCTCCCGGCGGACGCGCCAGGACCAGTTGCCCCCGACGGTGGCGGGGGTGTTCATCCGCGCCTCTGCTCCCAGGTCCAGCACATCCTGCAGGGGAACGATCGCGTAGGCGGCCACCGACATAAATAGCACCCTGATCAGCGACCACACCGCCGACTCTTCCGACGAATCGGTCCGTCCGAGATAGGCGTCCACCAATCCGCGAAGCCCCTGATCCAGGGAGTCGTACCAGGAACGGCTGGTGTCGTTGTCGTGGGTGCCGGTGTAGGCTACGCAGGCGGATTCGTAGTTGTGGGGCAGAAAGGGGTTGGCGCTGTTGAGCCGTCCCAGAGCCGTTTCCCGCGCCGGCTCGAAGGCGAACTGCAGCACCTTCATCCCCGGCAGGGCGAAGTCCCTGCGCAGGGCCAGCACCTCCGGGGTGATGACCCCCAGATCCTCCGCCACTACCGGCAGTTCTCCCAGCTCATCTTGGAGGGCGCGGAAGAGCTCCCGCCCCGGTGATTTGACCCACTTCCCGTTGATCGCCGTTTTTTCCCGAGCGGGAATCTCCCAGCAGGCTTCGAAGCCTCGAAAGTGGTCGATCCTGACGATGTCGCAGTATTCCAGAGCCTTTTTGACCCGCGCCTTCCACCAGCTGAAGTCTTGTTTTCGATGTTCCGGCCACCGATACAGGGGGTTGCCCCAGCGCTGGCCCTCGGCGCTGAAGTAGTCCGGTGGTACTCCGGCGACCTTCTGGGGCTTCAGGTTTTTATCCAGTTGAAAAAGCTCCGGCCAGGACCAGACATCGGCGCTGTCGCCGGCGACAAATATCGGCATATCGCCGAATATCTCGACACCCCGCTCGGCGGCGTACGTTCGCAGCCGGCTCCACTGGCGTTGGAAGAAAAAC
The DNA here is from genome assembly GCA_011046055.1 of Sediminispirochaeta sp. Taxonomy (GTDB): domain Bacteria; phylum Spirochaetota; class Spirochaetia; order DSM-16054; family Sediminispirochaetaceae; genus DSBN01. The sequence goes on from DSBN01000028.1 coordinate 7,729, forward strand.
TGCATCACTTTCTCCGTTTCTATCTCCGCCGACCAATCTTCTCGTCGACGCGCCAATTCGGAGGGGTCCTTGGTCGCCAGAGCTCGGGGCCAGTAGCTGTACCAGAGGGAGCTCCGTGCGCCCTCTCGAGAGGCCTGCTGGTCGTAAAAAGCTTTTGCAGTGACAAAGAAGGCGTAGTCCTCGAGCCACCTTTTTTCTTTATTGCAGAACTCGTCGTATTCGGAACGCTGCTGCCCGTCAGCCTCCTCGAGAAAAATCTCCGCCGCCCGCCGCAGAAGCGGCATTTTCCAGCGCTGTACCTCAGGGTAGACTACCCGATCCAAGGGGAAATCCGGCCGTTCCCCTATTTCCCCCTCCAGAGAAGGCAGCTCCCGACGGAGCAGCTCCAAGGAGATCAGCAGCGGGTTCCCCGCAAAGGAGGAGAGCCCGGTGTAGGGGGAGTTCCCGTAGGCGGTGGGAACTAGGGGCAGTACCTGCCAGACCCCTACTCCCGCTTGGTGTAGAAAATCCAAAAACCGGTAGGCCGTCGGACCCAGGTCCCCGATACCGTCGTCGGCGGGCAGGGAGGTGGGATGGAGCAGGATGCCTGCTTTTCTTTGATTCTGGTGCATGAAATCTCCTCTTTTGGGAACGAAATCTTTATGGTTGCGGGATTTGAACTGTTGTATCCTTTGACTATTTTCCTATTTTAAGGTATTATAGTGTATATGGAATCCGTTTCACAAGCAAAATCCTCGACACCATTCAAGGTTAAACAGCACGTAGTGTATCCTCTTCAGGGCGTAGGCGAAATAGTCTCAATCGAAGAGAAAAAATTCAAGGGGAAGGATATCCTCTACTACGTAATTTATCTGGAAATATCCGACATGACGGTCATGGTACCGGTGGACAAGGCCGAAGAGTTGGGTATTCGTAGTATCGTCGGCAAGAAAGAGTCGCAAAAGGCGCTGGAGCATATCGCCGCTGCCCACGAGCCGGTCACCGCCGACTGGAAGCTGCGTTACCAAATGAACCTGGACCTTCTCAAGAGCGGCAGCGTCATCGATATCGCTACCGTAGTGCGTACCCTTTATCACCGCAGCAAGGTCAAGGAGCTTCCGATCCAAGAACGCAAGCTCTTCGACAACGCGATGAAGATCCTGGTCGATGAGATCTCTTTTAGTCTCAACAAGGACAAGGTCGACGTAGAGAACCTGGTTTTCAACAGCCTGGAATCCGAGTAGGCACCTCCCGCGGCAGAATCCGGTGGAAGACCACGCGTTCAAATCGGCACAGTTCGTACTCCTTCTCACCGCCGCCGGTTCGAGCACTCGGATGGGGGGTGGTGAAAAGAAAGAGTATCGTCTCCTGGGCGAAAAACCGGTGCTGCTCAGATCACTGGAGCCCTTCCTGAGGATGGGACGATTCGACCGTATCGTCATCACTATTCCTCGAGGAGACGCGGATCGAGCCTCCAGACTGCTGCAAGATTTTATCCCCGCTGATGTACGGAGATACTTGGAAAAAATCGAACTCGCCGAAGGTGGATCGAGCCGGCAGGAGAGCGTCCGCCTTGGCTTAGAGCGCTTGGAATCCAGCCTCTCGGGCGCGGCGGAGACCTGCGTCTTGATCCACGACGCGGCCCGTCCTTGGATCAGTCAGGTACTGATCCGCCGCGTCATGGAGGATCTGGTCGAGCATGGCGCCTGTATACCCACCATCCCGGCTGCCGATGCGATGAAGCAGGTCGATCCTTCGGGCTTCATCAGCGGCCACCTGCACCGAAACTCCACCGTCAGAGCGCAAACCCCGCAGGGCTTCGTGCTGGAGGGCATCCTCCGAGCTCATCGGCGGGCGGCACGGGACCACAAAGTCTATATCGACGATTCGGAGATATTCCACAACTACATCGGCCCGGTCCACACGGTAGACGGCGACCGGGAGAACACGAAGATCACCTTTCCAGAAGATTTTCCTGGAGCGGAGGGCCCGTAATGCGTATAGGTTTCGGCTGGGATCTGCACACTCTAATGGCTGGACGCAGGCTGCTGTTCGGTGGGGTCGAAGTGGATGCCCCCTTCGGGGAGAGCGGCCACTCCGATGGGGATGTGCTGGTCCACGCGCTGATCGACGCCCTGCTGGGTGCCCTGGCCCTGGGGGATATCGGCAGCCATTTTCCCCCCTCCGATCCCCGGTGGAAGGATGTCAACAGTATGCAGCTTCTGGAAAAAACCATGGCGATGGTTCGCGAACGGAGCTATCGAATACTCAACCTCGACAGTACCATCGTCCTGCAGCGTCCCAAGCTCTCCCAATACATCCCGGAAATTCAGAAAAACCTCGCCGCCGCCGTCGGTTGCGCGGAGTCCCAAGTATCGGTGAAAGCGAAGACCAAGGAAAAAGTCGACGCCACCGGCGAAGGGCGGGCGGTGGAGGCCTACGCGGTGGTGCTCCTGGAAGCCCTTGAGAGGGGCGGCCGATGAGACGGGAGGGAGTTGATTTCGGAGTCCGCGACTACGCCGAGGTGGTCAGGAGGGTAAAAATCTCGGTGGAGGAGCATCAGGTCCCGTCGGTGACCGAGGTGGCGGGGATCTCCATGGACCCCTTTGAGATACTCATTTCTACGCTGATCAGCCTGCGGACCAAGGACGAGGTGACCGCCCAGGCGGCCAAACGGCTGTTTGCTCGGGCCGATGATCCGCGAAAAATGGTGGAGCTGGGGGTCGAAGAGATCCAGCGGCTGATCTATCCCGCCGGTTTCTACCGCAACAAAGCCCGGAACATCGTCAAAATATCGGAGATTCTGATCGATCGTTACCAGGGGACGGTCCCGGACAGTCAAGAAGCTTTGATGAACCTGCCCGGGGTCGGTCTCAAAACGGCGAACCTCACTCTGAGCCTGGCCTTCCGCCAAGACTACATCTGCGTGGATATCCACGTCCACCGTATCTCCAACCGTCTGGGCTGGGTCAAAACGGAAAATCCCGACCAGACCGAGAAGGAGCTGCAAAAAGTCCTGCCCCGGGAACATTGGATCGAGATCAACGAGCTTTTCGTCAGATTCGGGAGAAGCGTCTGCACCCCCGTATCCCCCTGGTGTTCCAAATGCCCCTTGGATGTCGCCTGCCCCAAAATCGGAGTCAAAAAAAAGAGGTGAGCCCGTGTACGCGGCTCACCTCCGGTGTGCGTTCTACCCCAACCACTTATTCTTCAGCGATCAGCAAAGTCTTCGGATCAAGCC
>DSBN01000391.1 GCA_011046055.1 Sediminispirochaeta sp.
ATCCCTACCCTTTATCGACCGTCAAGAATTCGCCGGCAGCAGCGCGATCCTCCGGGACTTGCGGCCCCTCTTCGAGCTCAACACCGTCGAGTACAGCTACAAAAGCGTCTTTCCCTACGATTTCATCCCCGAGGCTACCGATATCTCCAGGGCCTACGCCAAGTTTGTCCGCCGTGAAGAGCTGACCCGTCAGGAACAGGAGGCCGCCGAGCTCTACCGGCTCTGCGCCGAGGCGGGGATCAGGATATGGAGCGGCGACTATCCCTTTGTGGTCATCACCAGCCGGGTCAAAGGAGGCTACCAGCTGGCCGGGAGCCGCTGGAGCTCCCTCGACGGAGGGGCGAGTCCGATCAAGGTAAATCCAAGCTTGAACACCATAGAAATAGAGCTGCCCCCGGCGACGATCACCTCCTTCGTCATCCGGGACGAGACCAGCGATGAGTACCCCTATCCGGATCTCAGAGTTGACGCCGAAAGCTGGAAAAAAATCACCGGCTACGTCGAAGAAAAGATCCGCCAGAAAGTCATCGAAGACGGAATACTGCGCAAGACCGAAGAGCTCAACAGAGAGGCTCTGCGGCGAATTCTCAAAGAGGCGGGTTGGAAAAATATAGTCTTTACCGGTTCTGGCAACGAGCTTAGGGAGAGCTCTTCTCAGCCTGCTCCACAAAACGGTGATACTCAGCCTGCAGCACATTGACCAGTTCGCTGCAGTGTTTCAGCTGCCCGTCGGCAGCCGCCTGTTCCAGCGCCGCGGCGGTTTTTCCGAGACGCACAGCGTTGAGGTTCATCGCCCCCCCCTTGATCGAGTGGGCCTCACCTCGAAGACTCTCACAGTCCCGCGCTTCCAAGACCTCGAGGATCTTCGGTATCTGTTTGGCGACCTTGTCGTTGAAGCTCCCGATCACCCGCAGCACCGTCTCACGCTGCCCCATAAATGTCTCCAGGGTCTCCACGAAATCCAGAATCGGGTCATCCGCATCAAAAGGTTCTTTTGTTTCTAAATTTTCTTCCACCGGCTCCAAATCCTCCAGCTCACCGAGATCATCCACCGCGTCCAGCGCTTCGAGCTCCTCCAGTTCTTCTAACTCTTCCGGTTCCTCGGCGTCGTCGACCGCTTCGAGCTCCTCCGGCTCCTGCTCGGCGGCAAGAGATGCCTCCCCCGGGCCGGGAGAGGAAGTCCGTCCGGACTGGTCAAACCACCGTTCCAGCACCGGGAGAAGGTCCTTCTTTTTGAAGGGTTTGACCAGGAAGTCGTTCATCCCCACCTCACTGCTCTTTCGCTCCTCGCCCCGCAGGGCGCTGGCGGTCACGGCGACGATGGGGGTCTGGATATCCAAGGCGCGGATGGCTTCTGTGGCCTCGTAGCCGTTCATCTCGGGCATCTGCACGTCCATGAAGATCAGGTCGTAGCGGTCGGTCTGCACCGCCTTCACCGCCTCGGCGCCGTTGTTGGCCAGGTGGACTTCGTGCCCCAGATTTTCGAGAATGGTCTTGAACAGCTGCTGGTTGACCTCGTGGTCCTCGGCTACCAGGACCTTGCCGCCGGTGATCTCTTCGACCATCTCCACCGCCTCGCCGGCCTCGGAGAGTTCGGGCTCGGCCCCTTCGGGCTCCTCCAAATTGACCACATCGAAAATCACCTCGAAGAGCTTGCTCTTTTTTACCGGCTTGCTGAGGTAGTCGCGAAACCAGTGCAGCAGTTTCATCTTCGCCTCGTCTCCGCTCTTGCCGGTGGGACTCATCAGCACCAGGTTCGAATCCACCAGACGCTCATCGGCGTTGACCTCGCTGGCGAACTGCCACCCGTCCATCCGCGGCATCAGCAGATCCACCAGGCAAATGTCGAAATCCTCCCCGGCATTATGGGCTTCCCGGAGCAGCTCCAGCGCCTCCGGCCCTCCCGCAGCTTGGACCACCCGGCAGCCCCACTCCTCCAGGTAGGAGCACATATAGCGGCGGATATTTTCGTTGTCGTCCACCACCAGCACTTTTTGTTGAAAATAGTGCTCCGGCAGGGAGCGGTAGAAGTTCTCCTCCCCCTGCTTTTTCAATCTGGCGGTGAACCAGAAGGTCGAACCCTGCCCCTCAAGACTGCTTACTCCTATATCCCCGCCCATCATCTGGGTCAGATTCTTGGAGATAGAGAGCCCCAGACCGGTGCCCCCGTACTTTCGGGTAGTGGAGGAATCCACCTGGCTGAACACCTTGAAGAGTTTGTTCTTCTTCTCGTCGGGGATACCGATGCCCGTGTCGTTGACACGGAAACGGAGCACTACCTCCTCGTCGCTCTCCTCGATCTTCTTCACCTCCACCATGACCTCTCCCTGCTGGGTGAACTTGACCGCGTTGTTGAAGAGGTTCACGATGATTTGGCGAAGCCTTACGGGATCCCCTTTGAGCATGGTGGGTACGTCGTTTTCGACGAAGACCGCGGTGTCCAGCCCCTTTTTGTGAGCCTCCAGAGCCACCAAGTCTACCGCATCCTCGACGGTCTTCTGAAGATCGAACTCGATGGACTCCAGGCTCAGTTTGCCCGCCTCGATCTTGGAGAAGTCCAGGATGTCGTTGACCAGGCTCAAGAGCACGTCCGCCGAAAAGGCGATCTGATCCACGTACTCCTGCTGCTCCGGGTCGAGCTCGGTATCCCCAAGAAGCTCGCTCATCCCGGTGATAGTGTGGATAGGGGTGCGGATCTCGTGGCTCATGTTGGCCAAAAAGTCCGACTTGATGCGGGTCTCCCTCTCGGCGGCCTGTCGGGCCTTCTGAGAGGCCTCCTTGGCCCTTCGCAGCTGGTATTCCCGGTGCTTCTGTTCGCTCACATCTTCGAAGAAGGCCACCAGGAGCCCCTGCCGTACCGTTTTGAGGGGGTACATATTCATCCGGACCCACTTCTCTCCATCCTCGTTACTGCGGTAGCGCAGTTCGGTAGAGAAGGAGTCGATCCGCCTTGAGTCCAGACGCTCGAAGGCGGAATCGTAGGCTATGGTATCTTCAGGGATAAAAAGTTCGCTGAGCTTACTCTGGGCGACTCGCTCCTTGCCGGAGAGTCTGAGAAAGGCGCGGTTGGCACTGAGGATCGTCCCGTCTCGGCCCAGCATGACCATCCCGATGGGAGCTTCGACAAAGATCTGTCGAAAAATATGTGAATCCACCGGCACCTCCAATTAGAATGAGGGAGCCATCACCTCGGCGGTTTTGCGTAGAATCGCCGCGGGCTTCAGGGGTTTGGTCAAATAGCTCTTTATTCCGTAGCTCACCGCCTTGAGGACCGTCTCTTTTTTGGAGAGCGCGGAAAACACAATGACCGGCAGCTCGTCGCCGCTCTTTTTCAGATGCTCCAAGACTTGAAAACCGTTCATCTCCGGCATCATCAGATCGAGAAAGGCCAACGAAAAGTCGTGATGTTCTCTGTCTTCGACAAACTCCTTGCCGTTCTCGTACACGGTGACCTTCCACTTGGTCTCGGCAAAGACCGTCCGCAGCAGCTCTTGGATGACCACGTCGTCGTCTACGATGGCCACCTCAGCTTCCCGGTTGAACAGCATCGCTCCGTGGCTCTCGGACTCGGCCTTCCGCTCCTCGGGGCTCAATTCGGAGGAGTCGAAGCGCAGCTGAATCGTCTCCTCTTTTTCCGTACTGGGGGCACTGGTCTTCAGCAGTCTCTCACGAACCACCTCGTCGTGGGCAATTGAGTCGGCTTTCAAGCCCAGTACCGAATCCATCGCCTTTTCTAAATTGTCGTAGACACCGATACCGCCGAAGTCTTCGCTCTTTTCCACCAGCTCGGTCACGGCCTTGTTGCTGGTCAGAATCTTGATAAACTTGGCATTGGGCTGAGCGTGGTTGGTGATAATTTCCAGCAGGGCATGAAGTTTCCAATGGTGTTCACGAGGAAACTCCAGACTGGACATCATCAGCAGCACCCGGGGCTTGCGCACATCGTAAAGTTCCAGGAGTTCGTTGATCTTGTACTGCAGCTGCTCGATTTTTTCGGTATTCAAGCCCTGGGCTATCTCAATGAACAGGATATTTTCATTGAAGTGCGCTTCAATAACGCAGGGGGTGGAGTCGATTTTCAGTTCAACCCCCATCAGAGCGGAGATCGCCTTGAGCAGCTGCTCCATTTTGAGCGGCTTGGATATGATCTTCTTCACATTGTACTTCGCCAGCTCCACCACCTTCTGCCGGTCGATTTTGGTGGTGACCATCAGCACCGGTACATCCGCAACGTTTCGGTTTTTGTGCTTCTCCTCCAGCAGCTCAATGCTGCTTTTGCGGGAGAGGTAGTAGTCCATAATGATCAGATCGGGCATGGCGTTGCGCATCTTGACCGACCCATCCAGTCCGTTGGACCCTTGGATCACCTCAAATCCATAGGACGAAAGCTTTTTGGTCAGATAATTCCGAAACAGGGGCGACTCTTCGATCACCAGAATCTTTTTCATATCTCCACTCCGAGTTTACTTTTTGGCCTCCCCCGTCTCGAGGCGGAGAGAGGCTAAAACTTGTAGCCGATCTTCCGCAGCAGATCCCGACGGCCCTGCTGGTCGGCTTCGGTCTCCACTCCTTTGGGCGAGTATCCGTCCACCACTCCGACGATCCCCCGTCCCTGCTCGGTCTGGGCCACCAGGATCTGCAGGGGGTTGGCGGTGGCGGCGTAGATGCGGGCTACCTCCTGGCAGTTCTTGACCTGATTGAGGATGTTGATGGGGTAGGCGTTGCGCAGGATCAAGAAAAAGCTGTGCCCCGCCCCCACTTTTTGGGCGCACTGCACCGCTTCATTCACGAGCTTCTCATCGTTCCCGCCGGTGCGAATCAAGGCCGGGCCGGAAGCCTCGCAGAAAGCCAAGCCGTACTCAATACCGGGCATAGCCGTCACCACTATCTCCGAGAGATCCTCCACCGTCTTGATGAAGTGGGACTGGCCGACGATGATGTTGGCGTCCTCCTCCCACTCGAGTTGTACCGCTTCCAACTTCATTTCCATATCACTCCTCCAAGCTTATGGTATCGAGATCGATTTCGCAACAGGTACAGGGCATCTGGACCCCCCAGTTTTCCAAGACCCGTGGGTGTACCTCGCCGAACATACCCGCCGACTGGTCGCGGTAGAGAATTCGAGCCGCCCGCCCCGGAATGAACCGCGGATCATCCAGCTCTTCCAGTCGGTAGTCCCGGGAGAGGTAGTAAAAAATCGCCGAGACGTGGGCCGAGACCTCGTTGAATCCCACCTCGCCGTCGGAGGAGAGAAAGCCCAGACTGTTGCGGGTCACCGTCCCGGAGTTGTCCGCATCGTGGAGGTAGGCGATCTTACCGATCTCGAAAATGTGGTGCGGGTAGACCGCGTGGGCCGAGACGCTCTCGCTGTGCAGTAGGTTGGGCATGATCGACGCCCGGACGAACTCGTAGTTCTCGGTCATTGGGTTTTCGATCTGGATGAACTCTTCCCCGGAGAGTTCCATCTTGTCGATAAAGTCCCGCTTCGAACCGAGGTAGTTGTACATCATCTCCTGAAAACCCATCCCGATCATAATGTCCCGAACCTTGCGGGCGAACTCCTCCTCGGCGGTGAGCCGTCCCGGGGTAAAATCCGAGGGCATGATCGGCTCGAAACGGTCCATCCCGTGGCCGATCATGATATCCTCGATAATATCCACCTCGTGGAGAAAGTCGTTTCGGTAGGGAGGAACCGTGACGGTAATTTTCTCCTCCCCTTCGGCACGGACCCCCATCTTTTGCAGGGCCTCCTTGGCCTGGGCGGGGCTGAAATCGACGCCGAGCATCTTCCGAGCCCGGTCCAGCTCCAGCTCCACCGGCTGCTGGAAGTAGAAGGGGCTGACGATCTCGCCGCCGAACTCGGTTTCATAGGGGTAGACGATCTTCACCGGCAGTATCTCGAATCCCGCGTCGGCCAGGTCGCAGGCGACGATATTGGCGGTTAGGATTAGGTCTCGCAGCTCCGTTCCAGTCATTTCGATAAAAATATTCTCATCCCCCACCTTCACCGCACCGGTGTAGGCGCTGTTGATCACCGGGGGGAAACTGAGGGCCTCGCCCTTGGCATCCTCCAGGTAGGGATAAGTGCTGAAATCGGCGACGATGTGCCCGTATTCACGGCCCTTGGGGTGTTCGGTGGTCATCTGCCGGAGGCTGAGCTTCTCCTCCATCTGCAGGGGGACGAACTTGGTCTCGTCGGGGTCCGCCGCCCGGTAGGTGATCGGGTAGGTGAGCAGGTCGCTGCGAAAGACCCCGATGGCAATGGAGCGCCGTTTGCGCCCGAAGTTCCAGCAGAGCTTCTCCTGGGTCTGGATAATATCCTTGAGGGTGGCCTCGTCGATAGCCCGCCCCCGCGCCGCCAGGGCGACCTCGTAGGGCCGCACATCCTTGACCGAAGGGTCGATCTTCACCACTCGGTCTCCGTAGTCCTGCTCCTTGTCGGCGGTGGAGAAGAAGTCGTATTGGGGGACCTCGCCGGTCTTGTAGACCCGCAGCTGCCGGCCAACGCCGGCGGTGGACCAGAGGTCCGGTCGGTTGGTGTCGTTGAGCTCGATCTTCAACTCGCTGCTGCTCTCATCTTTGTCGTCGAGCTCGCCCTTGGCCACCGTGAGCATCTCCTCGAGCTCGTGGTCGCCGTATTTTTTACCCGCGTATTTGTACAGGGCATCTTGAAAAACTTCAATCTTCGGCATACTACTGATTCCTCCTCAGCCGCACGTTTTCGATGTTGGGGGAGAAGAGCTCCCGCAGGTCGTTCAGCCCCAGGTGCATCAACGCCATTCGGTCGATGCCCAAGCCCCAGGCCAGGACCGGCACATCCACCCCCAGAGATTTGGAGACCTCCGGTCGGAATATTCCACTGCCTCCCAGCTCGAACCACCCGAGTTCGGGGTGCTTGATATGGACCTCGATAGAGGGCTCGGTGAAGGGGAAGTAGCCGGGGACGTACTTCACCTCCTCGGCCCCGGCGATCTCCTCGGCGAACATCTTCAACAGGCCCAAAAGGGTCCGGAGGTTCACCTCTTCGCCCAGCACGATTCCCTCGGTCTGGTAAAAGTCCGCCCCCTGGGTGGCATCCACCTGGTCGTAGCGAAAGCAGCGGACCACTCCGAAGTACTTGCCCGGTACCTTGGCCTGGGGCAGCTGTTTGGCCGACAGCACCGTACCCTGGCTGCGCAGAACCTGCCGCCGGGTGAAGTTTCGATCAAAGCTGTAGCCCCAACCCCGGCTGCCGGTGGTCCAGCCGTTTTCGTGGGCCGCCGCCACCTGGTCCAGGTAGGGCTGCTCGATCTCCTTGGCGTGGCTGGGATTTTTCACGTAGTAGACGTCGTGGATGTCCCGGGCGCTGTGGAACTGGGGCATGAACAGGGCGTCCCCGTTCCAGAACTCCGTCTCTACCAGCGGACCGTCGAACTCCTCGAAGCCAAGACTGCTCAGCTTGTCCTTGACCCAGTGCAGATACTCGCCGTAGGGATTGCGGCGGCCTAGGAGCACCCGGTTCGGCGGAGACTGGATGTTGTAGGCGCGAAAGCTCTTGTTCTTCCAAGCGCCGGTGGAGAGCAGCTCCGGGCTCAACGCCCCGATCTCCTCTCCGGTCATACCGGCGGCGATCAGCGCCTCCCGGGCGGCCGCGCCGTTCGGGCTCAGACGGTAGACTATCTCCTCGCGGTCGGCGGTCTTGAAGGGAACTCCCGAAGCTCCGCGCTTCTTGCTGATTTTGCCGATAGCCTGTTGCTCCTCCGAGCTCAGGTCTGATCCTTCGAGCTCACCATTTTTCTGAGCCCTCTCCAACAGCGAACGGACCGTTTTCATCCGCTCCGAGGCTCCCTCTCCGGTAGAGGAGACGTTTTTCTCCGCATCCATGCTGAGGACTCCTTCCTTGGAGAGCTGTCCGTAGGCCGAGCCGACATCGCGGTTCTCGAGGCCCAGCCGCCGTGCCAGCTCGGGCATTTTCATCGGTCCCTCTTGCTCCAGAACCTCGACTATTCTCTCTTCGGGGGTCCCCTTCTCGGCGTAGGATCTTCCCAGTTCAGTCAACTCGTAGACCACCCGCTCGCTGCGGCGCGCCTCTTCGATAAACCCCTTGGCCGCCAGCCAGCTAAAAGCCTGGTTGCACTGTCCGATGTTAAATGAGAGCTCCATCACCAGTCGCTCCGTGTCGAACTCTTCACCAGGTTTTACGTGTCGAAGGGTTTTTACCTCCAGCGGGTGTAAGCTTTTTACGTCAAGATCCATAGCCTTCCTCTCTCCGTGAACTCTGTTCTTATTTGTAAGTACGTAAGTAATTCTATTATTGGTACATAGAATTGACAAGAATGTAAAGGGTCTTCTTCGGCGCCTTAGCAATTCTCAGTTTGGAAGTCTTCTGACTTCCAAACTGAGAATTTGCTTCATTTACTTAGGTAAAATTTCATTTTCTAACGGTTTGAGGCATTCTCATTTTGAAGTGTTGAGGTCAACACTTCAAAATGAGAATTGCTGTCGGCGCCTTCTTCACACTTTGGCATTCCTGCTTGGAGAAAAAAATTGACTCAAAGCACATCCATGTATATAATGTATCCATGCAAAAGATGCAGATTTTATTTCCCGAACCCCAATTGGCGCAACTGAGAAGGATAGCATCCTCCCAGGATCGTCCAGTGAGCGAGCTGGTACGGCTGGCCGTCGATTTCTGGCTCTCCCGTTATGGTGCCGGCGACTCCGGTACGGTATCTGAGCAGCCCCCCGTCTACAGCTGCGGCGAGGTCCTTAAAACCTCGCAGGAGCTCCGCGATACCGCCTATAGCGACCAGGTTTAGCTATGAGAAGTATAGACACCAATATTCTTCTGTACGCGATCAACAGCGACTGCCCCGAGCACAAGGCCAGCCTCAAATTCATAGGGCACGCACTGGAAGAGCCTCTTTCCTGGATTATCGCCGACCAGGTTTGGTTTGAGCTCTATAGGCTTCTGCGAAACCAAGTGGTACTGAGCAGACCGCTCAGCGCTGCAGAGGCTGTCGACACGATCCAGTGGTACCGATACAGATCAGGGTGGCTGAGCTGCGCATGGGAGCCGAATATGATGGATACTCTCCTCCCCTAATATGAAAAGAGCCGTACCCGGCTGTTTTCATTGTTTCGAGTGCTGCGAAGCAGCATGAGAAACTATTGGAAAAATGCATCCCTCTCCCCAAGGAACAGCTTTGATCTGGTCCTGGCCGTCACTCTGGCCTCCCATGGGGTGGAGACACTCTACACTCGCAACACCCGTGATTTCGAAGACCTGGAACTTATCCATATCGAGAACCCCGTCGATTGAGAGGAGTCCTCTTTAACCGCTCCTTTTTCTATCTCACACACTCCGCCCCGCCCCCTGGGGCCGCCGGCTGCGGTACTTCAAGTAGGGGACAATCCGGTCGTTCTGCGGTGTTCCGGTCCCGTCGTAGGTGATCGAGACGATGGGCACTCCGGTGACCCGCTCGATGTCCCGGTTCATCGCCTCGGTGACCAGCCCGGGACAACAGTACGAGGGAATCGCCTGTACGAAGAGAGCCACGTCGTCGTACTGCTCCATGATGTGATAAATCTTCAGGATGTTCTCCATGCTCTCCCCGTCGTGCTGCAGGGTGAGGTTGAACTTCGACAGCTTTTCCTCCAGATCCTCTCCCTTGGTCGCCTCGGCGGGGGAGAAGAACTCCGAGAAGTAGGCGTAGTACTTCTTCTCCACCATCTCCGCCGCCGCCAGAAGAGATCGGTTCTTGATCCAGGTCAGGTACATACCGTTTTTGAACCACTTACGAAAGTAGGCGTGAGAGATGATCTTGGCGTACTCGTTGTAGGGGGTAGTGATGACCTCTCCCCCCGCCGCCTCTATGGTCCGGATCAGGTCCTGGTTCATGGTGTCGTTGTCCCTCAGGTAGAGGTCCCCGAAAATCGCCACCTTGGGCTTCTCCTCCCCCGCCTGAGGGATAGCCTCGAACCTCTCGGTCATCGACTTGACCGCCGCTTCGAAGGAAATCTCTCCCAGGAAGGCTTCCTCCAGCTCCCGGAAGCCCCGTTCCACCGCCGCGTCGGCGGCCCCCTTCTCCGTTTCGTAGGGGCGGATTCGGCAGCCGAGCTTTCGTAGCAGACCGCCGAACATATAGGCAAAGTAGGCGTAGATCGCCACCTTCGGGCTGATCTCCATATGGGAGATATCTCCCAGGTAGACGCCGAGTTTTTCCATCCCTCCCCCGCTGTCCTCGAAGACGTTGCGCAGGTAGTAGGGGTACATAGGGATATTACAGGCGATGGTCGACTTGGCCATCCAGAGGACCGTCTTCTCCGGGTCGAGGCCGTGATGTTTCACGTAGTCCATCGCCTCCTCGGCGATGATGCTCACCGGCAGGCACTGCCCGGTGTTTAAGCGCATGCTTTTCTGAATCGTCTTCTGATCTTCCTCGAGTACCCGGGCGTCTATCCCCTCCCGCCGGAGGTTCGCCGCCAGCAGGGGAATAGTCAGGGGATCCCAATTGGGAATGAGCAGGGTTTTGCCCTCCAGATCCGTCTCCAGAACCGGGTTGGCCGGCTTTTTTGGAATCAACCGGGGAAAGGAGAATCTCGGCAGATTTGAAAAGTCCGGCCGGGGGATTTTTACTCCCAGCAACTCCCGGTCACGGCTTCCCGGAGCGGCCTCTTCCTCGGTCCGCCGCGCACCGGAGTTGCTTCGACTCTTCCGCTCGTGGTTCTGGAAGGCCCGCACCCCCGCCTCGATCCTGGTCTCATAACCGACGCTCGAGTCGTGCTCGTCGAGCTGCAGGATCAGGTATGGCTTCTCCGCCTCGTCTAAAATCCTTTTGAAGTAGTCGATGGCAAAAGAGTCGGGGGAGCATTTGAAGCTGGTCACGTAGACCGGGTAGATCCCCGGAGTCTTTGCC
>DSBN01000050.1 GCA_011046055.1 Sediminispirochaeta sp.
GCTTCATCGCTACCTGCCGGGCGTGGTACCTGGGGCTCTGGGAAGACTTGTAGGAGCTCTCGTGTTCTTCGTCGAGGATGACCATACCCAAAGGACGCAGGGGGGTAAAAACTGCACTCCGAGCGCCGATGACGATCTTCACTTCTCCAGCTTTGATGCGGCGCCACTCCTTGAGTTTCTGCGAGGGGGTCAATTTTGAGTGCCACAGGGCTACGGCATCGCCGAACTTCCGCTGTACCTCCTGGATCAATTGATGGGTCAGGGCTATCTCCGGCACCAAATAGATCACCCCCCTTCCCTCTCGGCTCAACTCCTCGGCGGCCCGCAGGAATACCTCGGTCTTGCCCGATCCGGTGACCCCGTAGAGATAGTACATCCGGCGGTCTCCGGACATCAGAGTCTCGAGAGCCCGTTTCTGGGCGGGAGAGAGCTGGTGATCCGGCCGGGAAGCCCCCTCGTCAACGGGAATGAAGTCCGTATCTCTTTCCCTCCTGCCGCCAGGTATCATTGCCGACAGAGCCTCGCCCAAACTGCAGAAGTACATCCTGGTGAGCCAGCGGGCCAGTTCCAGCTCCTGCTCTCCGAAGAGAGCCTCTTGGTCGAGCACTTTTTTAAGGTCTTTCAGTTCAAAATCTCCCGGCGGGGCTTCGTGGGACACCGACAGGACGAAACCGGTCTTCAAGCGTCCGCGAAAGGGAGCCTCCACCCGCACGCCCGGCTGCACCTCCAAATCCTCCGGGACCCGATAGCTGAAAGGCCCCTCCACGGGCAGGTTAAACACCAGTTCGGCGTAGAGCTCTCCCATCGCGCTCAGCCTTCCTGCTGTTCGATGAGTCGTTTCAATTTACGCAGATCGTCCCATACGGGCTTTCGATACACCGGGTTCCTCAGGACCGCACTGGGATGGTAGGTGGGGATCAACGGAATCCCCTGAAACTCGAAGCGTCGACCGTGCAGTTTGCCGATCCCCTCCACCGTTCCGGTAAGAATATGGGTAGAGATTCTTCCCAGCGTCAGTATCGCCCGGGGACGAATGACTCTGATCTGGCGCCGCAGATAGGGCAGACAGGCACTTGTCTCCTCGGGCAGGGGATCACGGTTCTGAGGGGGTCGGCATTTTATGATATTACCGATAAAGACGTCGCCGTTCCGGTCCAGCTCAATGGCCTTCAGCCATTTGTCCAGATACTGACCCGCCGGTCCGACGAAAGGACGGCCTAGAGCGTCCTCCTGTGCACCGGGAGCCTCTCCGATTATCATCAATTTCGGCTGATCCGCCCCCTCACCGGGGACGGCATTGGTTCTCAAGTCACCGAGAGGGCATTTACGGCACTCCCGTATCTCCGCGGCTATTTCGGTCAGGCTCTCCCCCTCCTCGCTGCCAGGCTGAAACTCCGTCTCCTCGAAACCCTCGTCAACTTCCCGCCGCTCCCGCGGCCAGCCGCCTCGCAGATAATCCTCCAGATTATCCAAGATTTGTAGATATTTCCCGTGAAATTCACTCGTCATAAGTCACCTTGTGTAAAAAAAGCCCCCTTGCCGGGGCGGTCGGTCCGGCGGAAGATCTATCCCCGGCCTGCAATATTCGACGAAACTCCTCCTCCGAAGCCCTTCGGCGCCCCAACTCAAGCATCGTCCCTACCAGCGAACGGACCATCCGCCATAAAAAGGCGTTTCCCACTATTCGAAACACCGTGTACTCCCCCTGCGGGTAAAACCCGGCGGCGAATATTCTTCGTACCGGCGAATTGCTGGGATCTCCCGCCGCGGCGAAGGTGCTGAAGTCATGAATCCCTGGGAGTATCCGGGCGTAGGAATCCAAAATCGGCAGCGCCGGCAATCTTGAATCGGCCACCACGTAGCGGTCCTGAAAAGGCTGAGCAACCCGCCCGTCCAAGAGGTAGTACCGATACTCCCGCCTCAAGGCGCTGAAACGAGCGTGAAAATCGGGATGCACCTCCGTGCTGTGCAGGGCCCGTATGTCCCTGGGCAGCAGTCGATTGAGGGCGAGCCAGTATCGATCCGACGGTATTCGAGCCTTTTCCACGTCGAAATGGCAGACTTGGGCTCGAGCATGAACTCCCGAGTCGGTGCGGCCCGACGCTACCAGAGCAACCGACTCGCCGGTGAGCTCGGACAGAGCGCTCTGAGTCCGCTCCTGAATGGAAGGCTGACCACGCTGGATCTGCCAGCCGCAGTACTCGCTTCCATCGTAGGCCAGTACCAGTTTTATCCTCGTCCCCATGCTCAGGAGTTTCCTTTCAGTTCCTGATTGATCTCCCGATAGACCTCTTTGGCCCTCTCCAGCAAGGTGCTGGGCTTGTCTTTGGAGGCTCGACCGTGTCCGAAAAGTCGGCCCACCATAGTTTTGGCCCGCTGGAGCGAGGCGTGTCTCTGCTCCGGATTACTCTTCGGCCCGTGCAGGAACTCGAGCAGTGCGGCTATATACAGGACTCCATCGTAGCCGTAGTTCTGGTCCACATCCGGCCCCAGTTGTCCCGCGTCGGCGATCCCCTCTTCGCCGTTCTCATCCTTGTTCAAGGCTTCGGTGTAGTAAAACCAGGCCTTGTGGTAGTAGATGTTCGCCAGATAGTCGAAATGCTCTCCCGGAACTTTTCGATGCAAATCTTCGCACAACCAAGCCGCCCGCAGCGCGGAAACTCCGCTCTTTACCGTCGGCGACCGGTCCTTTGGAAAATGCTGCAGCGAGAGGATACAGTAATGGTACGCGGCAATCCCCATCTCGATGTTACGGGGCTTATTGAAATCGAGCTCGGGAAAAATCTTTTTCAAGCTTTTCTTCCGGGCTTCGATATCCCCCTCCAAGGCTTCGCGGGTCTTTGGATTGATATTGGAAAAGTCCTGCGGGAAAGCAGCATAGAGACAGTTGGGACAGACGGTGACCGGGTAGATGAGCGGATAGACCTCGCCGTACTTCTCCGTCGGTTCGTAGAGCCGCCGCAAGAACCGGGTTAACGAACCGGCAATCAGCCTCCCCCGCCCCGTGCGCATGTCTTCCCGGTGGAAATCCGTCCCACAGACCGGGCAGTTTATGCTCTCTTTAGAGAAAAAGGTGATGCTGTCGCCCGCGTTACTGCTCATCTATGCCCCCTCGATTATCACCACCGCCACGGCCGACTCTTTTTCATGGGTCAGAGAGAGGTGGATGCTCTTACCTCGATGTGCCTCCAACGCGGCGAGGGCGGTACCGAACAGACGCATACTGGGATTCCCGTTGTGGGAGTTGACCACCTGGATGTCTTTCAGCACCAGCCCCCGCATCCCCGTCCCCAGAGCCTTGCCAAAGGCCTCCTTGGCCGCAAAACGCGCCGCCAGGGAGAGGACCGCCCCGCTCTTCCTTTTTCGAAGTCCCGCGATCTCATCGTGATGAAAAAATCGCTCCAAAAGGGTGGGATTCTCCATCCAATGGCGCATTCTATCCACATTCACAATATCGATTCCAATACCCAGAATCACCGTGTCGTCTCCTCGGACCGATCCTCGGCCCTGTCTACCGCTATTTCCACACTGCTGGGGCTGTATTTTAACACCAAAACACCCTGAGGTACATCCGGTCGGACCGGCAGCCTATAGGTGCCCGGCTCATCGATCTGCGAACAGTCGATAGTCAGCATAAACTCCTCCCGAGCCAATCGCTCCAGCACAAGCTGAGTCCCTTGCACGCTCATGTTACCGTTTTGGGGTAAACCGGCGACCTCCAGCTCGTTATCCAGGTCCAGCGCGATTAGATCGATGTTCTCGATGGTTTTTAATATGGTGCTCTCTTTCACCATCCCGAAAAACTCAACGGTGTCTCCTCCAGGAAAGCTGCTGAACTGATCGGGATGCTTCAGCCGGACTCTCATGGTAAAGTCCTCCTGTCGCCCGGAGAGGTCGATGGTCTCGGTCTCTACACTCTTAAGCTCCCGGATTGTACTCTCCAAGCCTTCTATCTCCACCGACGAGGGGGTGAGAAAAAACTGGCTGAGCTCGTAGCCCTTGGCGGGATAGCCGATCAAAGAGGGTTCCACCTGCACGCTTTTGGACATCTTCTTTTCGATTCGCAGATTCAACTGCCGGGGTTCCACCCGTATCTCCAAGGGTTCGATGTGGGTCAAGGAACCCTGCTTGAGAATATTGACAGGCACCGTGTAGCTGCCCTCCTGGTCAAAGGAGCGAAAATCCGCGTAGGCGATCACATCCTCTTTCAGAACCAAATTGACCTCTTCGCTCTTGCCGCGCAGGGTGATCCGCACGGTTTTGGGGTAACTTTCGGCGGGAATAAAGCGTTCGGACATCCTCAGCTCCAGGGGGACGCTCATAAAGCGCTCCTCCAAAGTGGCCATCTGATTGAAAAGAAAGAGCAGCAGAGCCACGGAGAGCGCGATGATCTTCAGAGGCCAGTTCTGAAAGAGTTTATGGAACAAGTTATTAAGATGCAACGGATATATCCTCACTATCTTCAGCTGATTCGCCCCCCGCCGTTAACAGGTTACGTAAGGTTCGGCTCACCTCTTTGGCCGAGAGGTCGTAGTGCAAATTGGCGTCGTAGGCCAGAGAAAGAGCTCCGGTCTCCTCTGATAGAACCAGAATTACCGAATCGGTCTCCTCGGCCATCCCCAAAGCCGCCCGGTGACGGGTCCCAAAGCTCCTCCGAATATCGATCTGTTCGCTGAGAGGCAAAAAGCAGCCCGCCGAGATCAGTCTCCCCCCCTGGACAACCGCCGCCCCATCGTGCAGGGGCGTATCGTAACCAAATATGGTGATGATCAAGCTGGAGGAGAGTTCGGCGTTCAAACGGGTGCCGTTGTCGATCAGGTTTTTCAAGCCCACCTGCCGGGGGAAGACAATCAAAGCACCCCTTTTGCGTCCAGCCAAGACCTCCAGGGCGTTGACCACCGTCTCAATGTGTTCGACGTTCGCTCCCGTAGACAGCTTGAAGAGGTCGCCCCGGCCTATCCTGGTGAATATGGCCCGCAGCTCCGGTTGAAACACTATAGCCACCACAATCACCAGCACCGTGGCCAGACTGTGCATTATCCACAGCAGGGTCTCCAGGTGGAAAAAAAAGGCCACCGCGTAGATAATCAGGAGGAAAAAGGCTCCCTTCAGGAGTTGTACCGCCCGGGTCTGGGCTATCAAGCGGTAAATCTGGTAGATCAAGAAAGAGAGAATTCCCACATCCAAAAGAGGACGAAAGACATTCTCAATGAACCAGATATCCCGAAAATAATCCATGCTCTTCTCCTACGAGTCCGGCACTCCGGTCCGTTCATACCGGCACTTATCGGCGTGTACACCGTTTAGTTCCGCCACCCTCTCATTTACCATATAATATCTGTTCATATTATTCCACAAGGTGTAACCGCATCCTCCGGCCTCGATCAGCCCTTCCAGTTGACGGTTCAAGTATCGGTTGTACTCCTGCTCCTCCATTGACAACTCGTGTCCCATCAAAAAAGCCTGCACATAGGGACGGATCTGGCTCCTGTCTTCGGTGATCTTTCTCGCCCGTTCGGTGCCGATGGTATACAAGTCGTAAGCCCTATGTATATAGTTGTCGTTCCGCAGGAAATCGTAGGGAAAATGCGAGGGGTAGTACATCGGACAGATCACATCGACATATCGAGAGAGCATCCCTATATCCTGGCCTATCCAGTTGCCCATTCGGTACCAGGAGTTGAAACCGTAGAGATCCACCGATATGGGGAGGGAGAGCCTGGACCGTGCCTTTTTGATAAAAGACTCAATCGCCTCGGTCCGGAGCATTCCTGGACGCCGATGGCGGTAAGTCGCGGTGGAGAGGTCCCCGTCGGAGGGGAAGCGTATGTAGTCGAACTGTACCTCGTCGACGCCGAACCGCTCCAACTCCTCGGCAATGGCAATATTGTAATCCCAGACCCCTTCGGCGAAGGGGTCGTTCCAGTACTCCCTCTGCACCATGACGGTCTCGGACTCACCGTTCTCTCCCTCCCGCTCCTCGGCCACCTTATGCGCCCAAGGTCGGTCTGAGGACCGATCCCATATCGCGTACGGTTGCCCCTCCATCTCATACAAAAGCTTATCCTTGAAGACAACCATTCGTCCAATGATGGAGACCCCCTGTTTATGAGCCTCCTCCACCAACTCGCTCAGCGAGAGTACCGGATGTACCGCTCCTATTTTTCGCGGAAGTTCCAGTTCGGACTCGTAGGTCAGTCGGCCGGAATCGTCTTTCAGGTCAACCACAATGGCGTTGAAACCGTGTTCTTTGAGAAACTCCAGATGCCGCTGCAGACGCTGCCCTCGAGCATTGTAGGCGTTGAGGTAGATTGCCTTCAGCGCTTCATTGTCCGTGTCCGGCTCTGACTGGGGCGAGCCGAAAAAACTGGCCGCCGACCGCCGCAGCGGCGGAAGTTCCCGCCAATCGCCGGTGTCCAAGCCGTAGATGAACCGGGAATCTTGAAAGTGCACTTCCAGCGCGGGTTCTTCCGAAGAAGAACCCGCATAGTGGTTTATCGAATGCAGGCTTCCCCCTTCGGTGGGAAGCTCTACCGTTTCCAACTCGTGAGTCTGCAGATGATAACGGTATATTCGGTTTTCGAAGGCGGAGGCGATGAAAAGGGTCCCCGGCAGCGCCGGCGACATGGCCAGATCGCTGATCTCCTCGTAGAATCCCGCCCCACGATACAGTGGCGAAAGCCCCTGCGAAATCTTTTCCCAGCTGCGGCCGTTGTCATCACTGATAAAGATACCGTTGAAGGAGGTTCCGAGGTAAATCCGGCTCTCTTTATCGGGGTCAAAGCAGACGGCGGTGAGGTAGTTGGACGAACGCACCGGATACCGCAAGTCTATTTTCCGCCATCGGGCCCCCTCTTCGTCCAGCAGAAATAGATCGCTGCTGGTGGTGGCCGCCACTCGATCCCGGTCATGGGGCGCCACCGCCAGGGAGGTAAACTGGCGAAAGATCTCCCCCTTGAAAGGCCATACCTGTTTTCGGGGCAGCCCTTCGCTTCTATGGGACCAGCTTTTCCCCCTGTCCATAGAGACCAGGGCGCCCCGGTCAAAACTGAGCCCGTACATTCGATCCTCGTTACCCCGAGCAATATGGGTGAAACGGTAGTCACCGGCCTTCGATTTTTCATCAGCAAAAATTGAGGGTGCCAGCATGATGAGACATAGGGCGACAAAGTAACGAGCTATTTTCGGATGCGGATGTGTCATAGTCAAAAGTAGAATCTCCTTGCACTTGTAGTTAGACTCGGTTCGGTTTTCTTACAGGACCGGCGCTATCATTCTGAAAACGGAGTTTCGCAGCCGCTTCCAAAGGGGAAACGAATAGATGTATTCAAAACTCACCTGGCGGCATTTTGCAACATCCCGATTGAATTGATCAATAAGGTTGCCGGCGATATCTTCATTGTAGATAAAAGCGTTGACCTCGTAGTCCAAGTGAAAGCTGCGAGTATCCATATTGCAGCTTCCCACGGTGCAGAGCCCTTGGTCTACCACCAGGACTTTGGCGTGCAGGAAACCCGCGCTGTAGAGATAGATCTTCACTCCAGCCTTCAGCAGACTCTCGAAGTAGGTGTGAGCGACCCAGAAGGGGATTCTTTTGTCCGCCACCCCGGTCATCATCAAGTTCACCTCCACCCCGCTTAAAGCGGCCGTCTCCAGCGCGTTGACCACCGATTCGTCGGGGATGAAATAAGGGCTCTGGATAAAGACCTGAGCGTTGGCGTTGCTGATGAGATGTAAAAAGAGCTTTTTTATAGAGTTCCAATCCGAATCGGGACCGCTGACCACCACCTGCATCGGCAGGTAGAACCCCCGTCGGGGAGCTTGAGGAAAAAAGCGCTCCTCCTGAATCAGTTCGCCGCCGCTGTTGTACCAGTCCGAAAGAAAGACGCTCTGCAAGAGTTGAGCCGCCTCCCCCTCCAATCGAAGCTGGGTATCCCGCCAGCTTTTGAACTTTCTCCCTCCGTCGATGTATTCGTTGCCGATGTTCATCCCTCCGGTGTAGGCGATTTTACCGTCGATCACGGCGATTTTGCGGTGGTTTCTGTAGTTCAGAAGCCGACCGGAAAAGACGTTCATCGGGTCGAGAAAGTATCGAACCTCGATTTTCGACTCCTTCAGCTCTCTTTTGAACTTTTTACTCATTTTGTTGAAGCAGCCTACCCCGTCGAAGATCATCCGCACCTTCACTCCCTGTTCGGCCTTTTTCAACAGGAGGCTGCGCAGCCGGAGGCCCAGGTCGTCGGAACGATAGATGAAAAACTCCAGATGGATCGAATCCTCCGCCGCCTCTATGTCGCGGCTCAAGTGGTCAAAAAACTCCGCCCCGGAGTAGTAGACTCGGGCCTCATTGTTTAGGGTCAGGATGCTGTTTCCCGCCTGAAGGGCCAGGCTGATTGTCTTGACCAAATCGTTGTCCACCCGATTGTCGGCTCCCTGTAGAAACCCCCTCTGGCGTTCGAGTATCGGCCCCAGGTGGTTTTTGAAGGTCCGTTCGGGAAGTTGCTTCATTATTTTGCGCTTTTTCCAGTTCACCCCGCTGAGCAGGTACAAACCGGCGCCCAGGTAGGGCAGGAAAAAAATCGCCAAGAGCCAAGCCACCGCAACCTCCGGCGGTTTGTTGTCCAAGATAATCTGAAACGTGATGATGGCAACAAAGGCGAAATAGAGGAAGATCAGCAGCGACCCAAGATCAACAAATCCCGCGAGCATTTTTTTCCTTCCAGACCTTTGACGAATACCCCGAATACATGAATTATATTCTATAGCAGAGCAGTTTTTTTTCCAAGCTTTTTGTGACCCCTTAGAAGGAGGAGCGTGTGAACGGGCAAAGGGATGTGAGGATCGAAAAAAGAGATCTCCGCAAGATTATTAAGAAAAGGCTCCACGATCTGCCCCAAGATCGACGGGATCAAGAGGAGGAGGCAAGTCTGGAGACCTTGCGCCGAACTTCACTTTGGAACACCAGCGAAGATTTTCTGATATTCCTCTCCATGACCGATGAATTCGGCACCGGCCGAACTATCGCCCAGGCCGAGCGAGAGGGGAAACGCCTCTGGTGTCCCCGGATGTACGGGAGAGTCATGAAGTTTCACCGTTTGAGTCGGGTCAAAGAGACGCGGGAATCCCCCTCCACCGGCTCGGCTTCCACGGAGTTCGATCCGCAAAGCTACCGACTGCGCTACAACCCGTACGGAATATGGGAACCCCACCGTGATCTCCCCCTCTACGACCCGCAAGAGTCAGGACAGACTCTGGTTCTCACGCCGGGCCTGGCCTTCGACCGACGGGGAAATCGGCTCGGTCACGGAAGAGCCTACTACGACTCCTGGTTCGCGGAACATCGGTCTTTTATGAAAAATGGGCTCGTCGTTCCGTTGGCCCTGGCTTATTCGGTCCAGCTGGTGGATCGAGTCCCATACGGCGAACACGATGTAGCCCTCCCCTATCTGCTGATCGGGGGAGAGCTCATCGACTGCCGATAGAGCGGCTCCGATAGAGCGGCTCCGATAGAGCGGCGAAGCTACTCGCGGGCCAACCTTTCGTTGATAGTCGCGGCGGCTTTTCGTCCCTGCCCCATGGCAAGAATCACCGTCGCCGCACCGAGGACTATATCACCACCGGCGTAGACACGGTCGATGGAGGTCTTGAGGTCTTCGTCCACCACTATGTTGCCCCATTTGTTGGTCTCCAGGTCGTCGGTGGTGTGCTCCAGCAACGGATTCGAGTCGTTGCCAATGGAGACGATCACCGTATCAACATCGAGAATGGTCTCACTTCCGTCGATTGGAATCGGTCGGCGGCGCCCGGAATCGTCGGGTTCACCGAGCTCGTACCGCAGCAGCTCCAGTGCTTTGACCCTTCCATTCTCATCTCCGAGGATTCGTTTCGGATTGTGCAGCAGTTTGAACTCTATACCCTCTTCCTTGGCGTGGTGGACCTCCTCTACTCGGGCGGGCATCTCTTTTTCCGTACGACGGTAGACCACTATCACCTCTTCGGCGCCGAGACGCTTAGCCGTTCGCGCGGCGTCCATGGCGACGTTTCCGCCTCCGAGGACCGCAACCCGCTTGGAGTGGTAGATCGGGGTGTCGGCGTGATTCTCATCGTAAGCCTTCATCAAGTTGGAGCGGGTGAGATACTCGTTGGCGCTGAAAACCCCCACCAGATTCTCTCCCTCAATATTCATAAACTTGGGCAATCCCGCTCCGCTGCCGATAAAAATGGCGTCGTAGCCATCCTTGTCGATGAGGTCGGTGAGTTTTCGGGTCCTGCCCACCAGAAAGTTGGTCTTGATCTCCACCCCCATTTCGATCAGGGTGTTGATTTCATCTTCGACGATCGCCTTGGGAAGTCTAAACTCAGGGATACCGTAGACCATGACCCCGCCGGGCTTGTGAAACGCTTCGAAAATCGTCACCGAATGGCCGGCCTTTCGCAGATCCGCGGCGGCGGTGATTCCCGCCGGTCCGGAACCGATGACTCCAACCTTCTTTCCCGTATCTGGGGCGATCTCCGGGAGGGCCTTCTTTCCACTGTCCCGTTCCAGGTCAGCCACGTACCTCTCGATTCGACCAATCGAGACCGACAGCAGGGGATCTTTTTTGGTCTTTCCTACCGTACAGGTGGCCTGACACTGGGACTCTTGAGGACAGACCCGACCGCAAATAGCCGGCAGAAGACTGCTCTCTTTGATGATCTTGATGGACTTGTCGAATTCCCCCTCCTCTGCGGCTTTGATGAAAGCGGGGATATTAATGGAAACGGGGCAGCCCTTGATACAGGGGGCGTTGGGGCACTGGATACACC
>DSBN01000040.1 GCA_011046055.1 Sediminispirochaeta sp.
ATTGCTAATAGTACATACTTACGGGCAAGTATTTTTTTTAGGCGGATTTACCTATGCTGAGTATTAGAGAGATTAAAAGTCGCAAGGAGCTGAAGAGCTTCGTCAACTTCCCCTTCGAGGTCTTCGAGAACAACCCCTACTGGGTTCCACCGATCATCTTGGACGAGCTGAACACCTTGGACTGGAACAAAAACCCCGCCTTCGAGTATTGCGGGGCCCGCTACTGGATGGCCGAAGAAGACGGCCGAGTAGTGGGTCGAATCGCGGCGATTCGCAACGACAGGTTCATTGAAAAATGGGACAAACCGTATCTACGATTCGGCTGGTTCGATACGGTGGACCGATTCGAAGTGGCCGAAGCCCTGCTGGGCAAGGTCGAGGAGTGGGCTCGAGAACAGGGCCTGACCGCGGTACACGGGCCCATGGGCTTCACCGACCTCGACCCGGAGGGACTGCTGGTAGAGGGCTTCGAGGAGCGGGGTACCCTGCCGATGATCTACAACCACCCCTACTACCCCTCCTTTTTAGAGCAGCTGGGATACCGCAAAGACGTGGATTGGCTGCAGTTCGAGATACCCGTCCCGGAGAAGCTCGGAGAAAAGTACACCCGCACCAGAGAACTGGTCCTCAAAAGGAACAAACTCCGCCTGGTCCAAATAGAGCGTCGTCGGGACATCCAAAAAATCGGCAGAAAGGTCTTCCAGACTCTCAACAGCGCCTACGCGAACCTCTACGGGGTGGTGGAACTCACGGACAGACAGGTGGAGAGCTACATCAAACAGTATTTGAGCTTCGTCAACTTGGACTTCATCAAACTGATCGAAAACCATAAAGACGGAGTGGTAGGCTTCGCTATCGCCATGCCCCGTCTGACCGAGGCTCTACGGAAATCGAAAGGGCGTCTTTTTCCCTTCGGTTTTCTCCACCTGTTGAAGGCCATGAAGAAACCCAAGGAGATCGTCTTCTACTTGATCGGCATCCGGCCGGACTACCAGCAGCGGGGTCTGGACTCGATCCTGCTCTCCTCGCTCTACGAGACCTGCATCGAATACGGGATCAGCTCGGTGCAGACCTGCGGCGAGCTGGAGACGAACACAAAGGTGATTTCACTGATGAAAAACTTCGACAGTCGGGTGAATAAGAGGCGTCGCTGTTATATAAAAGAACTCGCCCCCAAAAAAGACCACACAAGGAGGTAGACGTGCAGCTCTACAATTGGAAGGATATAGCCCAAAAAGAAATGGCCCCGGGAATCCGCCTGCAGGCGGTGCACGGGGAGCACATGAGCCTGGCCCATTGGAACTTCGAGCCCGACGCGGACCTGCCGGAGCACTCCCACCCCCACGAACAGATCGCCATCCTGCAAGAGGGGAGATTCGTACTGACCGTAGGCGGTGAGAGCCGCGAACTCTCCCCGGGGGACGTGGTGGTGATTCCTCCGCACGTCCCGCACTCGGGAAGGTCGATCACCGCCGCCCGGGTCATCGACGTCTTCTCCCCGGTCAGGGAGGATATGCGCGACTAGCAGCCCTTATTTTGGAAAGTGCGAGTGCACTTTCCAAAATGAGAATGCCTCCAACAGTTAGAAACACAAATTATTGCTCATGCGCGACCGGGAGTCCTGACCGGCCGCGGCCGGCGAGGCGCGGAACCGCGCCTCGCTTTTCCCTCTACTTATCCTCCCGCATATAGGAGGTCCCCAGTGCGTTCGGCGGTCCGATACGCCGGTTGTGGGACTCCCAGACCGTCACCAGCACCAAGACTATAATCGTCGCCACGTAGGGGGCCATGTTGAGGTAGGCCGAGGGAATATCCGTCCCCGATGCCTGCAGCCGGAACTGTACCGCGTTTATCCCGCCGAAGAGAATAGCCCCAAGAATCGCCCGGGATGGGTTCCACATAGAAAAAATCACCAGGGCGATGACTATCCACCCCCGTCCGCCGGTGATATTTTCGGTCCAGCCGGGGGTGTAGGCCAGGGAGAGATGAGCCCCGCCGAGACCGACCAGCATGCCGCCGATCACCGTGTAGAGGTAACGAAGCTTGACCACGTTGACCCCCATGGCGTCGGCGGTCTGAGGGTTCTCGCCCACCGCCCGGAGGTTAAGGCCGTGCTTGGTCTTGTACATAAAAAACCAGGCCAGGGGTATCAGAATATAGATACCGTAGGTCAAAACATCCTGCTTGAAAAAGGCTCCCAGAATCGGCAGGTCGGTCAAGCCTTCTATCTGCACCGCGGCGTAGCGTTGGGCCGTCATTCCGGAGAGGTAGAAGTTGTTGCTCTCCGGTCCCAGCCGCTGACCCAGAAAGCTGGCGAAACCGGTCCCGAAGAGGGTGATACTCAACCCGCTGACCACCTGATTCGCCCGCATGGTAATCGACAGAAAGGCGTGGATCAGGGCCAAAAAGCCGCCCACCGCCATAGCCAAGATGACGCTGAGCAGCAGACTGCCTGTATGAAAGACCGTGGCGAAGGCCGTCAGGGCCCCCATCAGCATCATCCCCTCGACCCCCAGGTTGAGGATCCCCGAACGTTCGGTGTAGATCTCGCCGATGGTGGCGTATACCAAGGATGTACCGGCGCTCAATGTAATAGTGAGTATTGATGTAATCAAGGCCGTCATTCCGCATGCTCCTGTTTATCGATCCGTTTAATTCTATATTCGGTGAAAAGCGAGCCCGCCAGCATGGGAAAGAGGATCATCCCCTGCATCACCAGGCCCATTGCCGCGGGCAGCCCCATCATCATCTGCACCTGATCTCCCCCGACCAGCAGTGCCGCCATCAGCACCGCCACGAAGAGACCGGCGATCGGGTTGAGCTGGCTCAACCAGGCGACAATGATGGCGGTGTAGCCGTAACCCATGGCCAGTCCCTGCTGCAGACGGTGACTGATGGCGGTCACTTCGAAGGCTCCGGCCATTCCCGCCAGAGCGCCGGAGAGCAGCAGCGCCAGCACGATATTTCGCTTGACGTTCACCCCCATGCACTGGGCGGCGCGTTGGTTCTTACCGATCATGTTGAGCTCGAATCCCCATTTGCTCCGGTTGAGCACCAGCCAGAGGATGAGCCCTATAGCAATGGCCACGAAAAGGCCCACATGAGCCCGCCCGGAGAAGCGGGGCAGCCAGGCGGCCTGCGGGAACTCCCGGGTCCCGGGAAATCCGTAGCCCTGGGGGTCCCGCCAGGCGCCGTAGTAGAGCCCTTCGGCGAAGAGGATAGCCACGTAGTTGAGCATCAAGGTCACCAGGGTCTCATCCACCCCCAGTTTGGTCTTCAGATACGCCGGCAGTCCGGCCCACAATCCGCCGACCAGGGAACCGAAGAGAATCACCGTCGGCAGGAGTAGAAAATCGGGGATAAAGGGCGACCAGAACAGGGCCACCCAGGTGGCAGCTACGCCCCCGAGCACCAGCTGCCCCTCGGCGCCGATGTTCCAAAACCGCAGACGGAAGGCGATGGTCACCCCGAGCCCGGTGAGCATCAGGGGGATCGCCTTGACCAAGGTCTCGGTGAAGTTGCTCCACGACCCGAAGGCCCCGTTGAACATAGCCGCAAAGGTGCGCATCGGGTTGGCTCCAAATATCGCCAGAAGAATTCCGCTGAGCAGCAGCGATACCAGAAACGAAACCACCGGTACCAGAACGATGGCCTTTCGGGACAAAGACTTTCTTTTTTCAAACATCAGTTGCATGATCACTCCCGTAGTACTGTTTTTCGGCTCTCTCCTTCGGTACCCCCGCCATCATCAAGCCGATCAGCTCGACGTTGGCGTCCTCCGACTGGACCTCGCCCATTATCTGGCCCTCGAACATCACCACTATCCGGTCGGCCACGGTCAACAGCTCCTCCAGGTCTTCGGAGACCAGCAGCACCCCGTTGTCCCGATCGCGCTGGGCGACCATCTCGTTTCGAACAGCCTCGGTGGCTCCCACATCCAAGCCCCGGGACGGGTAGGCGGCCACCAGGACACCACCGCAGGAGTCTATCTCCCGGGCCAGAATCGTCTTTTGGATATTGCCTCCGGAGAGGAACTTCACCCGCGTGGCGGTACTGGGGGTGGATATCCGAAAGAGCTCCACCATCCGCTGGGCGAACTCGGCGATTTTTCTGAGATTCATCAATCCAGAATGGGTGATCGGCTCCTTGCGGTAGCCCTTCATCACCAGGTTGTTGGCCACGCTCATGTCGCCGACCACGCCCATGGCGATACGGTCCGATGGAATATGGCTGACCCCGGCCTTGATTATGCTCAGGGGCGACCTGTTGGTCATCTCCTTCCCGTCGACCAGGACCCGACCGCCGCTGACCGGGTGCAGCCCGGTGATCACCTCGGTGAGCTCGGTCTGCCCGTTGCCAGCCACTCCGGCCACGCCGACAATTTCTCCCCGGCGTACCTGCAAGTCGACTCCTTTGAGCACGGGCATCCCTTTTTCGTTGTTGGCCTGAACCTGTTCCAAGACGAGTACCGGCTCCTTGGGCTGGGCGGGCTTCTTCTCGATCCGAAAAAGCACCTCCCGTCCGACCATCAAACGGGCCAACTCCTGGGGGTTGGTCTCGGCGGTCTTTTTGACCGTCACCAGCTTGCCCTGGTGGAGCACCCTCACCCAGTCGGAGAAGTCGATCACCTCTTCCATTTTGTGGGTGATAAAAATGGCCGACTTTCCCTCGGAGGTCATCTGCTGGAGTATGTGGTTCAGCTCCTCCGATTCCTGCGGGGTCAAGACCGCCGTCGGCTCGTCGAGGATCAGGATCTCCGCTCCCCGATAGATCTGCTTCAGGATCTCCACCCGCTGCTGCTCTCCGACGCTCAACTGCCAGATGTAGGCCTTGGGGTCGACCTTCAGCTTGTAGTGTTCGCTGATCTGGCGTATCTTTTTGATAATACCGCCCATATCCGGGACGGTTTTTATATCGCGAAGGCCGAGGATGATGTTCTCGGCCACCGTCATGGTCTCCACCAGCATAAAGTTCTGGTGAACCATGCCGATACCCAGGGCCATAGCGTCTCGGGGCGAATCGATGTTCACCCGCTCTCCCCGGATGTATATCTCACCTTCGTCGGGACGATAGAGCCCGGCGAGCACGTTCATTAGCGAGCTCTTGCCGGCTCCGTTTTCCCCGAGCAGCGCCAGGACCTCGCCGGGGAAGAGCTCCAGATCCACCCCGTCGTTGGCCACCACTCCGGGAAAACGCTTCGTTATTCCCCGCATCTCTAGAATAGGTTTTTTTTCCGTTTCCATTAATTTTTCTCTGTAAATAGTAGTAGTTGTTTCTCGTGCCGCGTTGCGGCGATCGAGTTAATGATCACAGCCGGATACGGTCATGTTCATATTTGTGTGTTGAAAAAGGGCCCGACCGTTCGCGGCCGGGCCCGGAGGATCAAAATAAACTCCGTCCGAATGGACTAGTCGCCGACTCTGCCGACAACACCTTCGACAAAATAGTTCATGTTCAGCATCTCCTCATCGCTGAGCTGTTCGCCGGCGGGAATGACCTCTTCGCCCTTCTGGTTCTTGAAGGGGCCGTAAAATACATCCCACTCGCCGCTGGTGATTCTCTCGCGTTCCGCGGCTACGTCGTCTCGCACCTCTTGGGGTACCAGATCGCTGAATCCGGAGAGCTTGACGGTACCTCCGTCGATTCCTCCCCAGAAGGAGTGGCTCACCCAAGTACCGTCGATCGCCGCCTGAGCCTGCTCGGCGTAGTAGGGTCCCCAGTTCCAGATGGGACTGACCAGAACGGTCTCGCCGACGAATTTGCCCATATCCGAGTCGTAACCGATGCTCAGCTTGCCCCGCTCAGCGGCTGCCTTTTGCGGCTCGGTGGTGTCTTGGTGCTGGGTGACAATATCTACTCCGTCGTCCAGCAGGGCGACCGCCGCCTCGCGCTCCTTAACCGGGTCGTACCAGGTGTTGGTCCACACTACCTGGACCTTGGCGTCCGGGTTGACCTTGCGCACTCCCAAGGTGAAGGCGTTGATACCGCGAATTACTTCGGGGATTGGGAAGGCCGCCACGTAACCGATCTTGTCGACCTCGGTCATCTCTCCAGCGACGATACCGGACAGGTAACGGGCCTGGTACATACGGCCGAAATAGGTGGCCATGTTATCGGCGGTTTTGTATCCGGAACAGTGCTCGAAGATCACATCGGGAAACTCCTGCGCCACTTCGTACATCGGATCCATGTAGCCGAAGGAGTTGGCAAAAATCATATCGTATCCCTGCTGCGCGTACTGCCGGAAAATTCTGGCCGCGTCGGGCCCCTCGGGTACGTTCTCGATGTAGGTGGTCTCCACCTGATCGCCGAGCTGGTCGACCATGTATTTGCGTCCTCGGTCGTGCTCGTAGGTCCATCCCAGGTCTCCGGGAATACTGATGTAGACAAAGGCTACCTTCAGGGGTTCTTCTTCGCTGGTCTCCGTCGGAGCCGCCTGTCCTCCCTCCTCTTGGGCGCCTCCGCCATAAACAACACTGATGGCCACCAGGGCCACAAACAGCATGATAAACAATCTCTTCATACTCATCCACCGACTCCTTTTAATGATGATTTCAACAACATTTTACTACAGAATGGGCGATGAGAAAACAAATCTTTTATATTTTTCACCCCAAAGGTCTATACCAATTCCGGAAAGAGTTGCTCCAATTCGGGATCTATGCTGCTGTAGCGGGACTCGGAATCCAGAAGAGCGGCCAAATTTTCAGGCACCTCCACTTCTCGGTGGATAATCGGCTCGACGATAGTCTCGAACTTGGCCGGGTGGGCGGTAGCCACCACTATACTCGGCTCCCCCGTCAGTCGAGTGCGCCGCACGTGTTCGCCGGCGGCGGTGTGGGGACAGAGGGGGTAGGAGTACTGCCGGTCGGTGAGGCGGATGCTTTCCCGGATCTCCTCGTCGCTGACGCTGATTGCGCTGACGTGGTTTTTGAAGTCCTGGAAATTGGAAAAATGGTGACGCAGGCGTTCCATATTACTGGGGTCGCCCACGTCCATCGCGTTGGCCAGGGTCGCGACGCTGGGCCGCGGCCGGTAGGTGCCGCTGTCCAGGTAGTCGGGAATGACCCGGTTGGCGTTCACCGCCAGTACGATCCGGGCTATGGGCGCCCCCATGGCCGCGGCGTAGTAGGCGCCCATGGAGTTGCCCACGTTCCCCGAGGGAATAACTACTACCGGCTTCTTGCCCGTTCGGTCCAGAAACCTCGCCGCGGCGTAGACGTAGTAGGCGACCTGCGGCAACAGACGGCCGAGGTTGATGCTGTTGGCCGAAGAGAGACGGTGGATTTT
This sequence comes from Sediminispirochaeta sp., assembly GCA_011046055.1. GTDB lineage: Bacteria > Spirochaetota > Spirochaetia > DSM-16054 > Sediminispirochaetaceae > DSBN01. The sequence goes on from DSBN01000040.1 coordinate 7,291, forward strand.
TCTCACCTCCGACGAGACGAAGGCCTCCTTGACCAGGCGCTGACAGTCGTCGAAGCTGCCCCGTACCGAGTAGGACTGGACGTTCTCTCCCCAGCAGGTCAGCTGCTTGTGCTGCCGGGCGGAGACCCGCCCTTCGGGAAAGAGCACCCGCACCTTGATTCCCCGCCGCTTGAAAAAGGCCGCCGCCACCGCGCCTCCGGTGTCGCCGGAGGTGGCCACCAGGATGGTCAGCTCCTCCTCGGCCTCCCGCTGCAGGTGTTCCATACTGTAGGCGAGAAATCGGGCGCCGAAGTCCTTGAAGGCCGCGGTGGGACCGTGGAAGAGCTCCAGCACCGCCTTTTCTTCCTCCAGATAGCGGAGAGGCACGGGAAAAGAGAAAGCGGAATCACATAGCATTGGAAGCTCCGCTTCCAGTACATCGCCCTCAAAAAAAGGGTGAAGCACACGGCGGGCGGTCTCGGGGTAGCTGAGGCCGGGATCCAAGGCCTTCGGGTCCAGCGGCGGAAGCTGCTCGGGCACGTAGAGTCCTCCGTCCGGGGCCAGGCCCTGCAGGATGGCCTCCGATGCGCTCGCCTTGTTCGCCTCTCCTCGGGTACTTATAAACTTCATCACTCCTCCTCCACTTTGATGATTCTGGCCCCCCGGGTCCCGATTCGGGAGACCCAGCCTTCGCTGTCGACCCCCCGCCGGCGCCACACATCCCGTACCCGCTCCTTGGCCGCCTCCGCCGCCTCCTCGCCTTGGCACCAGGCGAAGACGCTGGGGCCCGAGCCGGCCAGGGAGAAGCCCAGCACCCCCTCACCGGAGAGAGCCGCCTGCTTGACCTCGGCGAAGCCCGGCACCAGGGGAGCACGCTTCGGCTCGACCATCACGTCCCGCAGACAGCTGCCGATTAAAGTCAGGTCCTTACTGAAACAACCGGCGAGAAAGCCCGCCAGATTTCCGCTCTGCTCGACGCAGACCTTGATGGGCACGCTGTCGCCCAGGGCGGCCCGTCCGTCCCGGGTGTCCAGACGCAGGTGAGGGTGAATCAACATCACCCGGATCTCCTCCGGGAAGGGCAGCTGTACCACCTCTGCTCCGTCGAGGGAACGCAGAAGAGTCAGACCGCCGAAGAGGCAGGGGGTGACGTTGTCGCCGTGGGCGTCGCCGGTGGCCAGACGCTCCCCCTCAAGCGCGTAAGGCAGCAGCTCTTCGGGGCGAATCTCCTCGAGATAAAAGGAACTGAGAGCCCACAAGGCCGCCGAGGCGCTGGCCGCCGAACCGCCCATCCCGCTGGACAGGGGGATGCCTTTGTTGATCCATATTTTCAATCCAAAAGGCAGGGGATTTTTTTCCAAAAAATTCCGCACCACAAAACCGGCTACGTTCTTTCGCGGGTCCTTCGGCAGATCCCGCTCCAGGCCGCTGATCTCGACGATCTCCAGCCCCGGGTGGCTGCTTCTCTCCAGGACCACCGTATCGCCGGCGGCCTCCAGGGAGAATCCGAGAATATCGTAGCCTACGGCGACGTTGGCCACCGTCGCCGGAGCGAAAGCGGCGGCCCGTTGGACCGCCGTGTTTGGCCTCTTTTCCACTCAGTACTCCTCGCGCGTTTATTCCAATCCAGAGCTTTTAGAGCTTCGCCCCCAGGTAGGAGACCAGGCGCAGTAGGTCGGCGAAAACGCCGCCGGCGGTGACCTCCGGTCCGGCCCCCGGACCCTGTACTATCAGCGGTTGGCTGGAGTACCTTTCGGTGCGAAACGCCACAATGTTATCACTTCCGGTGATCCGTGCAAAGGCGTGGTCCCGAGGATAGGGCCGCAGCTCAACCCTGCACCGCCCCTTCTCGTCGATGGTCCCCACGTATTTGAGAACTTGGCCCTCAGCCTCCGCCTGACGATAGAGCTTCTCCATCTCCCCGTCCATCTGGTCAAGCTTTTCCATAAACTGCTCGACCGAAACATCCGCCAGGGATTCGGGAACCAAACCGCGGACCGGAACTTCGTCGACCTCCACCTCCCAGCCGATCTCCCGAGCCAGGATCACCGTCTTGCGCACGATGTCCATCCCCGACAGGTCGTCCCGCGGGTCCGGTTCGGTGAAGCCCAGCTCCTTGGCCTCCTTCACCAAAGCGCTGAACGGAGTGGTCCCGTCGAAGCGCCAGAACAGGTAGGCCAGAGTCCCCGAAAAGACCCCCTCCACCTGCTTGATTTTGTCGCCGGTCTGGATCAGATCCCGCAGGGTCCCGATGATCGGCAGCCCGGCTCCGACGGTGGTCTCGTAGAGGAAGTGACGCTGCCGCCGCCGGGCGGTCTCCATGATGAGACGGTACTTGTCCATAGGGGAGGTGCCGGCCTTTTTGTTGGGGGTAATGATATGGATACCTCGCTCCAGCCACTGGGCGTAGTGCTCCGGAATCTCCTCGCTGGTGGTGCAGTCGATCAACACCGAATGGGGGAAGTACTCCGCCGCCACATGGTCGACGAAGTCGTCGAGGCGGGTCTCCTCGGACCTCTCGCTGAGGGCCTTCTTCCAATCGACGATATCTATCCCCGTTTTGGCCAGGGTCATTCTCTTGGAGTCGGTGATAGCCCGGACCCGCAGGTCGACGTTGAAGTCCCTTTTGAGCCGCTGCGACTGACCGGCGATCTGGTCCAGCAGGGTGCTGCCGATCAGCCCGGGGCCGATGATGCCGATACTGAGGGTCTGGTTGGAGAGGTAGAATCCCGCGTGCACCGCGCGCAGGGCGCGGGATGAGTCCTTGGCGGCGATCACCGCGCTGATGTTGCGCTCCGAGGAGCCCTGGGCGATGGCCCGGACGTTGACCCCGGCGCTGCCCAGGGCGCCGAAGAACTTGGCCGAGATGCCGGGGATTCCCGACATCTGGTCCCCCACCGCGGCGAGGATCGCACAGTTCTCCTCGATCTCGATGGAGTTGATCCGGTAGTTCTCCAGCTCCGCGGTGAAGGCCTGCCGGGCGGTTTCCCGAGCTTTGAGGCCCTGGTCGGCGGGAACGGCGCAGCAGATGGAGTGCTCGCTGGAGGCCTGACTGATGAGGATCACCGAGATGCCCTGCTTCCGCAGGGCACCAAAGAGACGAGAAGAGACCCCGGGGACCCCGATCATACCGGCCCCTTCGATATTCAACAGCGACACCTCGTCGATGATCGAGAAGCCCTTCACCGGCTTGCTCTCCTTGGAGACGATTTCGCCGCTGATTTTGGTCCCCTCCGCCGAGGGCTCCTGCACGTTTTTTATAAAAATTGGAATATTTTTCATCATCGCCGGGGTCATCGCCGGCGGGTGGAGCACTTCGGCGCCGAAGTAGGCCAGCTCGGTGGCCTCCTGGTAGGTCAGCTCGGGAATCACCTCGCTGCCGGGAACCTTGTCGGGGTCGGCGCTCATTACCCCGGCTACGTTTTTCCACAGAATGACCCGTTGCGCTGCCAGGAGGTTGGCAAAGACGGTGGCGGTCAGTTCGGTACCGTCC
>DSBN01000209.1 GCA_011046055.1 Sediminispirochaeta sp.
GACTTCCAAACTGAGAATTTGCTTCATTTACTTAGGTAAAATTTCATTTTCTAACGGTTTGAGGCATTCTCATTTTGAAGTGTTGATGTCAACACTTCAAAATGAGAATTGCTGAGCCGTTGATTCTCTGGACCCAGCCGAAGCTCGTCCGTCGGTCCGTAGTCCGGCCACAGTTCGGCGAGACAGGTATCTTCCCAGGTCGTACCGGGGTAGGTGTCGACAATTTCTAATCTTATTATATAGAGAAACTTCTTGCCTATCTCTTCATCCCCGGTCAAGCCCATCTCTTGAGCCTGGGGAAATCGCAGCTTCCGTACTTCAGCGGAGTTTTAAAACTCCTCCATCCGTGGAACTACCGTAGAGATATCGAAGGGCAGCTCGATCCGTTGAGCTTCCATCGAGTCGCTGAGCTCCAGGGTCCGGGCGGAGCTGATCGGCAGGGCGTCGTAATAGTCGTGCCACTGTCCGGCAAAACCGCTCAGGTTGACCCCCGCAAACAGCTGCACCTTGACCCGCCGCAGGCGGTAGTTCTTCTCAAAGAGCTCTCTATTCTTGGCGTAACCGTTGATGAGCCCCAGAGCCTCGGGGTAGTGCTCCAGTCCAAGCCAGTAACTCTCGCCGTGTCCGGGTCCCGGCACGCCCTCCACCCAGGCGGTGTTCCGGTCCCGGTCCATAGCTTTATCGCTGTCGTAGCGGGAGAGGTATATACCCTCTCCCGGCTCAAGGACCGAGGACGCTTCGAACAGCGGACCGAAGGAGCTTCCCCGGAGGGAGAAGCGCAGCCAGTCGCCCGGAAGCTCCTGCTGGGCCGACAGCACCCCCGCGGACAGCACGAGTAGTACGGCGAGGAAGGCTCCCCTCCTGCTTTTGTCGAAAAAAAGTTTTTTGTGCTCCATCTCCGGTACCCGAATTATCGAAATTTACGAAAAATATCTCGAACTCCACGACCTACCGTTCGCGAAACGTTGCGCTTCACCTCCCGCTTGACCGAATCCAAAAGCTCCTCTTTGAGACTCTTTTCGCGACCGGGAGCGCGGCTGCCGGCTCCGCCTTCGAGGCCCTGCCCGTCCGTCGAGGCCCCGCCTGCTTCGGACCGCTCAAAACTGACCATGGTTCTCCACGACTCGTCCCTGCGGAAAAAGGCGCCAAAGAGCTCTTTCACCGTCTCCGACGAAGCCGTTTCACTGGCCTCGTGGAGCCCCGAAGGGTCTCCGTACTGTACGACCAAGTCCGACCCGGAGCCTGCACACTGCACGAAGAGCTCCCCCTCGCTGAGAATCAGATGGTCCACCCCCCGCCCCAGCCGATCGATCATGGCATTGATCTCTTCTGCACTCTGGGGTACAACGATCTTGCCGTTCGAATCCTCCAACTGCATACACTCCTCCTCGTTTTTCAAATCATACTATCATTGTACCCCATCTCGGCGGATAAACAATTTATTTTCTGATTTATCCCTGTATTTCCAGAAAAAAGTCAAACTTTTGAGGTGACACGGAAGGCTGAGAGTATGGTCGATATCCTCTAGCCTCTTCTCCTCCTCCCCGACAATGGTGACTCTTCGCCCGTCCACCTCAAAGTATTACCATATGCAATAGTTTTTATATATGAGCGAAGATACGAAGTTTTTTGACCCAGATCAAAAAATATTACTTGCGTGGTCGAAAAAAATGTTCGAAGATGGTGTTAGGTGAGTATTTATATCAGTTTTTCCTATCAATGCTAACTCATATACCACATTAGCACGGAAGCGAGGAGTTTAAAACAATGAAGCTCAAGGGCAAACTAATAATATCCTTTCTGGCGGTCGCGGCCATCGTCCTAGCCGCTGGAGCCATAGGGATATATAGCGGAGACCGCATCTACACCGAATCCAACGAGGTGATATCGGGCCAGATGCCGATCAAGGACGCCTCCATGGAGGCGATAATCGCGCTACAGAACTCCATCGACAAGGCTTCCGAGTACATTTTACAAAGCAAAAATATCACGGACAGCGAGTCTACTATTCGCGAGAACCTGCGGCTCTTCAAGCTCTGGATCGACGCGATGATGCATGGTACGGAGAGCCGGGAGTTCAGCAACAGCTCCAGCGGAGAGCTCTACCGACAAGAGGGTTTCGACGTCGTCCTCCCCCACGGCGGCTCCGAAGAGGTGGTCCGGGCGGCGGAGAGAGCCGAGTCGTCCCACGGTGAGCTCAAACCTCTGTTGAATGAGCTCTTCGAGACCCACGGCAGACGCATCACCTACAACTTCGAGTATGAGGGGCGCCAGTGGAACATTGTCGACTTCCTCCACCTGGTGGAACTGCAACACGTGAGGTGGATCGAGGATCTTCAAAAGTCCGCCACCGCCGACTCTCTTTTCACCGGCGAGACCGACCATACCCTGTGCTTTTTCGGCCGCTGGCTCTACAACTACCACATCGAGGACCCCGATCTCAACGAACTACTCGAAACCCTGGAGCCTATGCACCACGACCTGCACAACGCCGCGATCTCGATCAACGAGACCTCCGGACGGGAGGCCAAGCTCGAGGTTTACCGCGGCGATCTCACGCCCACTGCCGAGTCGATCAAGGAGATATTCACCTCGCTTCACGCCTACGTAGATCCTCTGATGCGGCATTTGCAGAATAGAGAGGGGATCCTGCTCGAGGAGATCCAGAACGAGGCCAGCAAGGCCCAGAGTTCTCTGGAAGAGCTCGAGTCGATCATCGATACCGAGGTGGAGCTGGCCGTCGAAGAGGTGGTGCAGCAACGAAACTCCAGCGTCTACCTCCTGGTAGCCGCCAGCTTGATCGGCGTTCTGCTGGCTCTGCTGATTGGCCTGTTCATGGCCGCCCGGATCGGTACCCCCATACGGAAAATCAGCGAGCAAGCTCGGAGCATCGCCGATGGAGATTTCAGCATCGATCGCCTGAACATCGAGTCCAGTGATGAGACTGGCTTGCTCGCCGAAGCCTTCAGTCAAATGAGCGAATCGATTCGCAGCAAGGTAACGACCATCGGTCGGATTGCCGATGGGGACCTGAGCTCCACCGTGGAGATGAGCTCCGAACGTGATGAGCTGGGAGCGACGTTGGCCAAAATGCGCGACTCCCTCCAGTCACTGGTCTCCCAGGTCAAGATTGCCATCGGCGAGGTAAACTCCGGAGCCGAACAGATATCCCAGGGCAGTCAGTCCTTGAGCCAGAGCGCCACCGAACAGGCCAGCAGCGTGCAAGAGATATCTTCCTCGGTAAATCAGCTCAACGGCCAGGCCAAACAGAACGCCCAAGGAGCGGAAGAGGCGACCAAACTGGCCGTCGAAGCCAAAGAGACCGCCAGCGGCGGCAACTCTTATATGCAAAAACTCCTGGCCGTAATGGAAGGGATCACCGACTCCACCGAGGAGATCAGAAAGGTAGTCAAGGTCATCGATGACATCTCCTTCCAGATCAACCTGCTGGCTTTGAACGCCAACGTCGAGGCCGCCCGAGCGGGCAAATACGGCAAGGGATTCGCCGTCGTCGCCGATGAGGTTCGCAGTTTAGCGGTAAAAAGCGCGGAATCGGTGAAGGAGACCAATCAAATCGTCGAAAACACGGTCCAAAAAATCATAGACGGCAACTCCTCGGCCCAGCAGACCGCCAATATGTTGGAGGAGATCGTCGAGCAGAGCGGCAAGGTCGCCGATTTTCTCGGTGAGATCAGCAATTCCAGCAACGAGCAGGCCCAAGCGCTGGACCAGATCAGCGGCAGCCTCGATCAGATAGACCAGACCACCCAGTCCAACACCGCCGCCGCCGAACAGAGCGCCTCGGCGGCGGAGGAGCTCACCAGCCAGGCGGAGCAGCTCAAAGGGATAATCGAAAAATTCGTCTTGGCCGAGGAGGTGGAGGAGAGGATTGGATATCGCGACCCAGCCCCTCGGATGATCGAGGGGTACAGCGAGGACGGAAGCTCATAGGCTTGAGCCGATCTCCGCATCTCAACATTTCCGTATAAACGGGCGAGATCAGGCGTCTTGAAGCTGGTAGGTGATTCTGACGATGGTACTGATATCTCCCGGCAAGGCGTAATCCACGGGAAAGACCCCCTCCAGAAGCTCCCGCGCCGCCCGGTCGAGGATCCGACTGCCCGAGGAGCGGGCGAGGACCGCCTTGTCCAGCCTCCCTTCCCGACTGACGTACACCGAAAACTCCACCCGCCCTTCGAGCTTCCTTCGGCGGGCAGCCAGAGGATAACGCTGTCGGCTCTCCAGCAGTTCCTGAAGATATTGGCTGAAGGCCTGCCGACTGTCCTGTACTGCGGGCCGTGACTCCGTCATCGCGGCGGGAATGAAAGCCGGAGCGCTTCGGCTCATCTCCGCACTCCCCTCATCCTCGGCGGAGGGATCCGTCGACTCGGTCTGAGAGCTGCTCGGTCTGCGCTGTTCGCTCTCCGGCGCTAAGTCGGATACTTTCGTCCTGATTTCTTCGGGGGCTGCCTCTTTGGCGGGCTTTTGTGGCTCCCGATCCGTTGGCTCGATCGGCTCGGTCGCTGGATCTTCTCCCTTCGGGGGCGCCTGGGTTTTGGCGGGACTGCTTTTCGTATCATTTTTGGAAAAAAGGGCGGGCGTGGCGTCGTGCAGCCACACCCGCGTCTCGGTGCCCGTTGTATCGGGGGAGATAGGGTCCTCGAAGTCAACGTATAGTTCGAGTACCGCGAGAAGCAGGAGATGGGCGAGTACCGCCGAGAGCAGGGCGTGTATGAATCTGCGTCTCTCCTGCCTTGATTTTTCTCCCTTTTTTACTCGACCCATCGCCGGCGGACCCTTTTTTTAAAAACCCGCGCTAATAGCTGTAGGCCAGGCTCAGACTCAGGCTCCGGCCTGGGGCGGGGTAGTATTCCGCCGTCCCATAGTCAGCGGCGAAGGTCGAGTAGAGTTCATCGAGGATGTTCTCCGCCTTCAGCCTGATCCGCATATCCCCCCGACCGACCCGCGGCGAGTAGACGAGTTCCAGGTCGAAGAGCCAGTAGGCATCCAAGGGGTCGGCGGCGTTGGCCTCGTCGCCGCTCATGAAGGCTTCGCCGCGGAAACTCGCCCTGGGTTTTATACTCAATCCACTTACCGGTTTGATATCCAGCCCCGCGTCCAGCGAGTGGGCCGGTACCAGGGGGATCCTCTTCCCCTCGTCGTCGCCCTCTGCAAAACGGGCGTCCACGAAACCGTAGGCCGCGGTGAGGCCGAGCATCCGGTGGAGCCGGGCCTCCAGCTCCAGGTCAGCCCCCCAGCGCCGGGTTTGGTCGAGGTTGGAGTTATAGGAAGGTGAACCGGGATCGTAGGCGATTTCGTCGTTCATCTCCAGGTAGTACCCGTTGGCCCTCAGGGTGAGGATATCTTCCAAGACAAGCGTTGCGCCTGCTTCGGCGCTCCAGCCAGTCTCAGGGTCAAGTTCGGTGTTGAAACCATCACCGAAACCCGCCACCGCCGCCTGCTCGTCGGTGAAGGGGTAGCGGAACAGGGTCCCCGCCTTGGCGTAGAGCTTCAGCCCCTCGCCGGGGCTGAACAGCAGCGCCCCGTCGTAGACCAATGCGTGGTGGTCGGCACTACCGTCGACGTCGGAGGCGTCGTTCTCCCCCGCCACCCGGGCGTAGTCGTACCGCAGCCCGCCTTCGATCTTGAATGCGCTGCTCAAGTCGACGGTGGGGTGGATGTAGCCCCCGATGGTGCTGAGCTCGAGCCCGGCGGTGTGGCTTTTTTCCTCCCGGCTCTCGTCGCTGTAGGTCACTATCGTCGCGGCGGAGCGGTAGAGATCGGCTCCTCCCACAATTCTCCACGGGAACTCGCCGCTTTGCCCCTCTATAGTGAGTTTGGTGGAGCCCTCGAGGCTGTGGTAGATACGATCGGTGTAGCTGAACCACGATGCCATGTCGATCGCCTTCATCTGGTAGCGGTAGCCCCCGTCCACGCTGAGCTCGGCGTTGAGCGTCGGAAACCACGACAGCCCCGCGAAGGCGGTCAGATCGTGCTCCTGCGCCTCGTCGGCGGGCTTGACCGCCGCGGAGGGGTCATCCAGATAGTCCTCCTCCGGCAGGGCTCCGGGCATCTCGTAGCTGTTTCTCTGATAACCCAGGTCCAGCTCGGCGCGCAGCAGCTCGGTAGCGTCCCAGCCCCCGCTGAGGTGGGTGTTCAGGGAACCGGTGGCGCTGCGGTCGCGGTAGCCGCTGTTAGTGGTGTGGGAAAAACTGAAGGCTCCGTTTACCAACTCCCGGGCGCCACCGATCCGCAGCCGCTGGCTGGAGAAGAGAGCCCGATTGAACTTCTCCGAATAGTAAGCGCCGAAGTCAAGGGTGGAGGAGAGCTCGCTCTGGGCACGGCTCTCCTTGGTGATGATGTTCACCACCCCGCCGACGGCGTGGTTGCCGTAGAGAACGCTGGAGCTGCCGCGGACAACCTCGACCCTTTCGATCGAATCGATGGGGATAGAGAGCCACTGGACTCCCTCCATGTCCTGGCTGTTGAGCCGTCGTCCGTCGAGCATCACCAAGACCCGACCGTGGCTGTTTTCTCCGAAGCCCCGCATATCGATCTGGGCACTCTCGGGACCGGCGTAGGAGCTGAAGTTCAACCCCGCCAGCACCTCCAGCACGCCGACCAGGGAGGACTCGCCGGAGGCTCTGATCTCTTCGCCGCTGAGTACGGTCACATGGGCCGGAGTGTTCATCTCCGTCTCCTTGACACGACCGGCGGTGATGAGCACGTCGACGGGATCCTCGGCTGTCGCTGTGGGAATACAGAACACGGCCAGGGCTGAGGCCAGCAGTAGTTTTGCGAAACGAGAAAGTAGTTTGTGCATGAAAGACTCCTTCTACACAGAGATCTAGGATGAACTCTTTCTGTACCGAGAAGGAATGAAGGTATACGACGGTGGGCCTATACACATCCATCCCCTGTACGTGAGAGAACGGAACGCACACTACATGCGCGTTCATTCGGCAATGGATCGTCTTCTGGCTTACGGATACTAGAGCCTCCACCTTCCCGCCGGTCGTCCGACAGTGGTCTAAGGAGGCCTCACATCCGCTTACAGCGGCACGCCCGCACCCGATTCTCACGGGTTTCCGTTATCCATACCGTTATCGATGTCCCTTTGAGTATAGCAGACTTATCAGAATGGGTCGAGTCTCAGAAAAATTTGCCAGCAATTCTCATTTTGGAAAGTGCACTTGCACTTTCCAAAATGAGAATGCCTCCAACAGTTAGAAAAAATTATTGCTATGCAAATGAAGCAAATTCTCAATTTGGAAGTCATTAGACTTCCAAATTGAGAATTGCTCAAAATTTGCACTCTGCGCGTTCAACGAATCGCCGATGTGTTTCGCCCACGTACTGCTGAACGCCCTCGACTATCGAGCCAAGGGATACGAGGTGAAAATCGTGTTGGAAGGAGAAGCTACCAAGCTGATCAAACACTTCGAGCAGCCCGACGTGCCCTTCGCCGGACTGTATAAAAAATGTCTCGACCGGGGTCTGCTCGACTGCGTCTGCCGCGCCTGCTCGAATCAGATGGGGGTCCTCAAACTCGTCGAGGAGAAGGGGCTGCCACTCTGCGACGATATGTCCGGCCATCCCAGCATGGAACGTTATACCAAAGAGGGATTTCGGATAATTACTTTCTGACCCCCGTTGAAGAGGAAGAAGAGTAGCGGATCAAACCGAGGGGCCGCCGGTCGTCTCGATGGGCTGTTCGATTCCTCCCTTCGGCCACAACAGGGTGCATATCCCGGCCAGAGCGTAGGCCGCCGCGGCGCCGGCGAAGACCCAACGAAAGCCCAGCTCCATGGCCAGCAACACCGAGAGCGGGCCGGCGGCTACGGAAAAAAAGCCGTTAATCCCCCACGCCCAGGGCATCAGCTCCGGGGATCTCTCTGCCACGATCCCCATCCCCGAAGGGAGCATCCAGCCCATAAAGAAGGCCGAGGGAGCCAAGAGAGCCAGGGCGCTCAGATATCGCAGCGGTAGGGACCATCCGATCAGATTATCGAGCAGCGGGTCAAGAAAAAGGACAAAGAGCACAATCGACAGGATCACCATCGACGCGGCTATTCGGATACGATGAATCGGTGAGAGGGTGAATCTGCTCTGCATCGTGCTACCCAGTCCCGCGCAGACTAAAATAGCCGTGATCACCGCCGAGGTGCTGTAGATCGGATCCCCAAGAAAGAGGACCAACCGGCGAATCATCAGCATCTCCAGCAGCATGAAACCCAGTCCAATCGATGCAAAGTGAAGGAATACCGGCAGGCGGTAGCCTCGCTGCTCCATATGGAGCCCCCGCCTACGCCACGAACCAAGCGGCAGCAGTATCAGCACGAAGGCCGCCACGACAATCAGCATGAGACTCAAGATAAGGACCAGGTAGCCAAGATCGAGGTAGCGTAGAAAATCAGTGCCGTAGAAGTGAATGAAGTCCGGTAGACTTTTCCATTTAAAAAAATTAAAAAAATAGGGCTTCCCATCGCTCGGGGGACGGACATTGTAAAGATATGAGCGAAAAAACTCCTCTCCTCCGCCCTCGGTGAGCATCCGCGCCGCCTGGTGCAGGTAGGAGTAGTCCTCCTCCGGCGGTCCTTCTATCCGGTTGCGCTGCACCAGTTCGTCGCTTCGTATCCCGGGGTAGTACTCCAGGTCCATTCCCAGCTGGGCGGCCTCTTTTTTGAACAAGTCGATCGTTTCAGCATCGATGGGGCTCGGGCTGATGATGCTGGTCGCCGCCAGGTAATTTCGAGCCTGCAGTATATGCCGAGAGGGATCCGCGGCGCCGAACTCCTCCAGCGCTTCCAAAAAGAGGGCGAATATCTTTATATTGTCCCGGGGCGGGCTCTGGATACCACGGCTGATACCGAGCAAGCCCCTCGATGTCAGTCGAGCCAGAGATTCGGCGATCCCCTCCCGGGTGAGCAGAAAGTCCTCATTCAGCGACTGCAGCCCTTCGGTCCCCCCGGGCATTCCCTCGGCGGAGACCAGGTGGATCAGCTCATACCGTTCGTTGGTCTTTTTAATATAGAATCGGGGGATCTGCACCCGGGTATGTACCGTCTGGTAAAAAAAAGATTCTCCCCCCTGCTCATACAGAGGACCGGCGTAGAGCTCCAGCAGGCTCCGGCTCTCCTGCACCACCGTCACCGAATCCGCTCCGAAGCGGCGGGCCAGCCAGATCCCCGTTCCCCCGATCTCACCAGGCAGCAGAGCGCGATAGCTATCGTGGGTCGCACCGATCAGTCGGTACAGCAAGGACTGGGGGGTCGAATCCAAAATTTCCGCCTGCTGCGGATTTCGAATGCGAAAAAGCGCCGCCACAGGCTCCCCGTCGTAGAGGATACTCAGCTGCTCCGGCGGAAGCTGTTCGCCCCCCGGATTCAAGGAACCGGCGAACAGGGTGTGGTGCAGCGAAGGGGCGCGATAGACATCCAAGCGCCTCTGCGGGTCGTAGTGGGACAGGAGTCTCTCCGCCTCCCCCTGCACCTCCAAACGTTCCAAGTGGGAGAGGGTCTTGTAGGGGTCTCTGCCGAAACGGGACGGTAAAAGGAACACGGAGACCACGGCGGCCAGAACCAGGAGGACCAAGGCAAAGTGTCGTCCCCGGTTCTCCCCGTGATTGGTGAAGAGGAACAGGAGTTGCGCCGTCAGAGCTACGGCTACCGCCGCCAGAGGCAGATGCATCGGGGGGATCAGGTACATCACTCCCAAGGCACCGAGCCCGCCTAGACCGCTGCCGAACAGGTTGAGTCCGTAAAGCAGGGGGACTTTTTCACGGAAATAGCTCAAACAGAAACCGATAAAAAGCGCCCCAAAGAAAAAGGGCAGCGCCAGCAGCAAAATATAGAGCAGCACGTAGAGTCCCTGAGAAACCTGGTAAAACAGATAGCGAATATCAACGGGCAGAAGACGGGTGAGGAGATACGACAGTGGAATGGAGAGACTGAAGAGAAAGAGCAGCAGTTTCAGGGACCTCACCGGGTCCCGGGCCATGGAGGAGTAGCGAAGGCTCAACAAGGTCCCGCTGCCGCCGAATCCAAGCAGCGCGGTGCTGATGACCAAGTAGGAGAAGTGATAGCTTTTGCCCACCGCCAGGCTCCGCATCAGAAAAAGCTGCAGTGCGATCAAAGCCCATGAGACCAGAAAGAGCGCCGTCCCCACCGTGAGCCGCTTCGGCACGCTGTTTATCTTCGCGTTCACCTGAACTTCCTACCTTCCTTCCGAGCCGGTGAAGGGGACAAAGCGAACCGGCATCAAACGTTCGCTGCGAATATTCCCGTCTTCGTCCTTTTCCACCAGCATCAGGGTCTGTACCTGGTAGACTCCACCAATGGGGATGACCATTCGACCTCCTCTGCTCAGCTGCTCCAGAAGCGGCGGGGGAATATGGCCGGCGGCGGCGGTGACGATGATCCCGTCGAAGGGGGCGTGTTCGGGCCAACCGTAGTACCCGTCGCCCCTTTTGAGCTCGACCCCTTGGTAACCCAGACGTTTCAGCCGCTCCTCGGCCTGCGCGGTCAACTCCTCTATGATCTCGATGCTGAATACTTCATCGGTGATCTCCGCCAGAACCGCCGCCTGGTAGCCGCTGCCGGTCCCGATCTCCAAGACCCGGTCACCCGCTTTCAGCGCCAGAAGCTCGGTCATGTAGGCCACGATATAGGGTTGA
>DSBN01000386.1 GCA_011046055.1 Sediminispirochaeta sp.
GGACAAGGCCTACAGCTCCGGTGAAGTGGAGACGTGGATAGGGAGAACTGGCAAAAGGGCGCCCCGCCCTTTTGCCAGTTCTCCCTATCCACGTCTCCACTTCACCGGAGCTGTAGGCCTTGTCCAGGCTGAGAACCGGTATCGTGTGCTCGACTTCCGGAAGCTCAGAGGTCAGATCCGAGCCCACCCTCACCGTCGGCGAGTCGTCCCGCCTGAACTGGGGGTGCTCCCTCTCCAGCTCTAACAATCGATCGAAAAGTCGGTCGTATTCGATGTCGGAGACGGAGGGGCGTCCTTCTACGTAATACTCCCGCTGGTACCTACGTAAAAGCGCCGCGAGTTCCTCTATCTCGCGGCGCGCTGCGTCATCAATAGATCCGTTCGACATAGATCAATTTCCTCTTCTCACAAAGGCATCCTTGTATCCCTGGGAGTTGAAGGTGAACAGCAGGGTCCCGCTCTCATCCTCGTTGAGGGGTCCCACCATGAGTTTGAAAGGAGCAGTCTCCCCCTCGGACGAGCTGTAGATGGTCACCGGGTACCGTTCGGCCAATTCCGACGCGCGAGCCTGGGCCAGTTCGAGGCGTCGATAGGCGGCGACCTGGAGGTAGTAGGATTGCCGATCCAGTCTGTTTCTCACGGGGATCTCTTCCGCGGCAACACGCGGGCTCGAAGTATCATCGGAAGGAACAGTTTCCAATTCTTCGGTCTCCATCTCCTGGTCCTGCTCCACCGTAGGCGGACCCTCAGGAGGTCTCTCCTCGGCGGGGACCAATACTATCTTTGACTCACCCTCCGTCTCTTCGGCCTCCTCTTGTTCCACCACCTCGGCTTCGAGGTCTCTCGATTTCTCCTCATCCCCGGTCTTCAAATCCGGTTCATGGGCAAGCTCAGGTTCCTCAGTCTCTTCCTCGGTCTCCGTGGCGACCATATCGGCGGCGGGAGTCTCCTCCTCCGGAAGCCGCGGGTGGTGGGAGAGCCTCAGCTCTTCGATCTCCCTTGGCTCCGGATAGCTCTCCGGGAGAGACTCCTCCGGCCCCTCTTCCTTGGCCCGGGGTTTTGGAGGACTCGGTGCGAGACGGCTGTAGCTGAGGTCCTTCTCCTGGGTAAAAACAGGCTCAAGATCGGCGATTCGAGGCGGAGCGTCTCCCTCCGCTTCCTCTTCATCGGGGGCAGCGGTGGCCTCCTCGTCGCGGGCGAGGCTCTCGGCCTTGGGTTCACTTTGAAATAGCCTCGGGGAGGAGTGTTCCATCGTCGGGAGCTCCCGCTGCTCGGGACTCAGCTCGGGCATATCTTCCACCGCGAGCAGTCGGTCCTCTCCTTCCGCAGCCTCAGCTTCCTCCGGCTCCTCCTCGGTGGTTTCTTCGCTTGTTTCGGGCTCCTCCGCTTCCGCTGTCTCTACAATATCCTCAGGCTCGTGATCATCTTCGGCTGCTCTTGTTTCTTCGGGTATTTCTTCAGTTGTCTCGTCTTCGCCGATCTCAGTCAACGCCAAGTATTCGGCGATCAGAGATTCCGCGCTCCCGTCGCCGGCTCCGGGGTTCAGGTCCGGATCCGCGGTCTCCGCCCTCTCTTCAACAAAATCCCGACTCACCGGATCTTCCTGCCGTGACAGAGGGCGTATCCGCACCTGCAGGACGTCGTTTCTCGATATGTTGAGCTCATCGGCGACTTCGGGAGAGACTTCCATCAACACACGTTGGTTTTCCAGCCGCGCCACCACCCGAACCTCGATCTCTTTTCCGTTTTCCGGATGGGAAATTACTACCTTGCTATCCAGAGGGAAGGCGTTGGAGGCGGCGTACCTTCCCCTTGCCGGCAGGTCGCCGTAGGCAGCGGCGGTCACTCGTCCTTCCCAAAAATCTTCTTGGCCGAAGAGACTCGGCGGCCCAAAAAGGGAAAATAAAAAAATGAGAAGAACAAATGTCATCAGCCGACCCGACGGAATAACACCGTATCTATTTTTCATACTACACTCCCATATAGATTTTCGGGAAATCCGACTCTATGGTTAAGGGAAAAATAGAGTTTTGCCTCCCTTGAGCTAATAGTCCTTCAGGACCCGCCTCCCCACCAAGGCCCCCATGCGTTGGACTATCACCGTATCTTTCGACGTATCTTCCCGTGGAACCTGGGCTATGTCGATGGAACCGCTGCTGATATCCTTCTCCTTCTGGACGTCGATGAAACGATACCGTACCGACCGCGGCGTTTTTTCTTCCTGGTCGTCGGAATAGGTGAACCGTACTTCCAGGACCAGGCCGGCACCGCTTCTTTTGGCCAAACGAAACGAAGGCCGGTCGCCGAAGAGTTCCGTTGCCTCCCGTTCTTCCTCGGCGCTTCGATAATCCCCGTTGAAGATGATGTGTCCCGAATCGAAAAAGACCTCCATTACTCCGTCTTCAAAATACCCCTGTACTTCCGCACTCCCCTCCCCCTCCGCTGGAGAATCCGTATACAGGAGGACCG
Source organism: Sediminispirochaeta sp. (assembly GCA_011046055.1). Lineage (GTDB taxonomy): Bacteria > Spirochaetota > Spirochaetia > DSM-16054 > Sediminispirochaetaceae > DSBN01. The sequence goes on from DSBN01000386.1 coordinate 2,470, forward strand.
TCTCCGCCGCAACGAAGCTCCCCAGTAGAAAGATAACAAGTCCCAAAACCAACTGTTTGTTTTTCATCGTACACTCCTTGTCCAGCGGTCTCTTCTCAGTATCGGTTCATCTCGCGTATCTATGAACGGTCCACTTGAAGCAAGCTCCTTTCCATGATACTTTTGAACGGAAATGTGAAGCCCGATCAGGCACGGTTTGAGAGCAGCGACAGGGAAGCAAGTGATGAAATATTACGCACTACAGGTCATGACTCGCGAAGAGGCGAAGTATCTCGCTTTAGTTCGTACTTCCCTGCAAGTCGAGGCCCCGGACTTTACCAATCACGGAAAGTTTTTATGGCCCCGTCGCAAACTTACAATCCGACGACGGGGCAAGCAGAAAGAGGAGATGGCCTCGATATTCCCGGGCTACCTCTTTTACGAAGCCGAGGACCTGCCACCGCAGGTATATTGGGCTCTGAAACGTACCTCCGGTTTCGTACGCTTTCTGAAGAACAACCAACAGATCGAACCCCTGGCCGGCACGGACAAGGGGCTCTTGCTTCACTTTCTCAGCTTTGGCGAGGTGGTGGACAAATCTAGAGTGAGATTCGACGAGAACAACCGCATCCAGGTCCTGGACGGACCGATGAAAGGGCTGGAGGGCCAGATCGTGAAGGTCAACCGTCGAAAAAAGAGGGCCAAGGTGCGGCTCAACCTCTACAGCCAGTCCTTCTTGGTGGACTTCGGCTTCGATTTTTTAGTAAAAAAGGGCGAGAATGATTCGAGAAAAGCAAAGTAGGATCATAATAATCGGCGCCGGTTTCGCCGGGCGTGAAATCGCCGAGGAAATCGCCTCCAAGGGCATTTTGGGCAAGGTGGTGGCCTTCATCGACGATGATGATGAAAAAATTGGGCGTACCATCGCGGGAGTTCCCATCTACGGCCCCATTTCGGCGATCGAAGAGATCCTGGGCCACTGCCCAGCCGACGAGGCTCTGATCGCTACCCCGGCGGCCACCAGCTCACAGCTGCGAAGAATTTACACCCTACTCCAGCGGACCAATCTGTCGCGGATACGGATTCTGCCCAGATTGGCGCAAATCATCGACGGCGATGCTCACCTGATACAGACCCGAGAGATCAGCGCCCAGGACCTTCTGGGACGAGACCCGATACACATCGGCCTCAAAGAGAGCCTGGCCTATTTGAAGGGCAAAAGGGTGCTCATCACTGGCGCCGGGGGAAGTATCGGCAGCGAACTGGCCCGGCAGCTCCTCTCCGGAGGGGCCGAAAGGCTCTATCTCTTCGACCATGGAGAGAACAGCGTCTACGAGATCGAGAAGGAACTGCGTCTGCTGCAGGAGGAAGGAGTCGGTGATGCGGCGACCATCGTCCCCATTATCGGCGAGATGCAGGACAGCCACTATATGGATTTCATCCTGCAAAGAACCAAGGCGGATGTGATTTTCCACTGTGCCGCCTACAAACACGTCCCCCTGTTGGAACACAATCCCGTGGAGGCGATCAAAAACAACGTATTCGGCACAAAGAACTTAGTAGATGCGGCCCGGAAAAACAGAGTGCCCCGGTTTGTAATTGTCTCCACCGACAAGGCGGTGCAGCCGACCAGCATGTACGGTGCCTCCAAGAGTCTTGCCGAGGAGATTGTCCTGGACAGTAACGGTTCCTATGGCGATTACATCGTGGTCCGTTTCGGCAACGTACTCGGTTCCCGGGGCAGCATCGTCCCCCTGTTCAACCAGCAGATCCAAAAGGGCGGGCCGGTGACCATAACCCATCCGGAGGCCAGCCGTTTTTTCATGACTATTCCCGAAGCCGCCTCATTGGTCCTCAACGCCGGAGGGGTGGGCCTCGGCGGCAACGTGTACATTCTCGATATGGGCGAACCGGTATTGATCAAAGAATTGGCCGAGCAGATGATCCGCTTCTACGGCTACAAGCCGGAGGTAGAAATCCCCATACGTTACGTCGGACTGCGCCCCGGCGAGAAGACCCACGAAAAGCTCTGGCTGGACAACGAGAGAATTGAGAAGACCTCCCACCCCGGGATAAATCGTCTCTTGCGCTATCCGATTTTCAAAGCTGGTACCAAAGAGGTTTTGGACCGCCTTCGGCCCTACTGTTTTTTCGACCCGGAACAGCCGGAGCTCTACCGCAACCGAAAAGAGCTGCGCCAGGTTATCCGGGACTACCTCCCCTCGGTGCAGGAGCCGGAAAATGAACCGGTATACTAGCGCCGAATCGACAGGGGAACGGGACTTTATCCCCTTCGCCCGACCCTCGATCGGAGAGGAAGAGGAGCAGGCGGTGCTGGAGGTCCTGCGCAGCGGTTGGCTCACCACCGCCGGCCGGGCGAAGGAGTTTGAATCGGACTTCGCCGCCTACACCGGCGCTCCCCACGCTCTGGCGGTCAACTCCGCCACCGGAGGCCTCCATTTGGCCCTGGAAGCACTGGGTATCTCCTCGGGTGACCGGGTGATCACCACCCCCTACACCTTCACCGCCACCGCCGAAGTAGTCCGTTACCTGGGCGCCCACCCGCTCTTTGTGGATATCGACCCCCACAACATGACCATCGACCCGCGACAAGTTGAGAAAGCCTTGAAAGACTCCGCCGGCTATAGACCTTCACCGACGTCCCGGGGCGTCAAAGCGATCATTCCGGTCCATCTGGGGGGCTACCCCTGCGAGATGGAGGAGCTCAAGGGTATCGCCGCGAAGCATGACCTCAAGGTGGTAGAAGACGCGGCCCACGCCTTCCCCGTACGAACCGATGCGGGCTATCTGGGCTGCCTCTCCGACGTTGGGGTCTTCAGTTTTTACGCCACCAAGACCATCACCACCGGCGAAGGGGGAATGGTGGTCACCGAGGACCCCGATATCGCCGCCCGTATCCGTATTATGCGGCTGCACGGCATCGATCGAGAAGTGTGGAACCGCTACACCTCGAATCGCGCAGCGTGGCGCTACGACGTGGTCGCACCGGGCTTCAAGTACAACATGCCCGACATGGCCGCCGCTCTGGGTATAGTTCAGCTGAGAAAAGCCGAGGATTTTTTGCGGCAGCGAAGGCGTATCGCCTCTCGGTACCTGGAGGCCTTCGAGGGGGTGGACTTCCTCAAGGTCCCGGCGAACTCCCCCAGCCACGGGTGGCACCTTTTCATTCTGCGCCTCGATCTGGAAAAACTCAGTATCGGGAGGGACCAATATATCCAGGAGCTTCGGAATAGGGGAATCGGAACGTCCGTCCACTACATTCCCCTCCATCTGATGAGCTACTACCAACGGAGCTACAATCTGAAACCGGATGATTTCCCCGAAGCGCTCCGGGCCTATAAAGAGGCGCTGAGTCTGCCCATATATCCGGGGCTACGGGAGACGGAGCTGCACAGAGTGATCGACGCGGTTCTCGAGGTGGGCAAAAAGTACTGCCGAGGTGGACAAGGTGGATGACAATTTTCCCTTCGTAGACAAGTACAAAACCGACGGTATGTTCCACGTCCAGATCGTACGGGCGGAAATACCCCGGGGACGAATCGAATCATGGGACACGTCAAAACTGCCCGAGGAGGTCCTCTTTTTCAGCGCTGAAGATCTGCCTGGAAAAAACGAGCTCTCCCTTCTGTCCGAAACTATGCCCCTGCTGGCCGCCAAAGAGGTGAACTACCAGGGGGAACCGCTCTTTTTGTTGGCTTCGAAATCCTCCGAGAGCCTCGAGGAAGCCAAAAAAAAGATCCGCATCGACTACGAGACCGATTTTTCCCTTCTCGCCTTCGAACCCAGCTCCAGCGACCAGGTGATAGACCGGGTCAGTCTTGTCCGGGGTAGCGAAGAGCGCAACTACGGTTCGGGCACACAGATCATAGAGGCACAGTACCGAACCTCGTCGGAAACCCATATCGGTCGAGCCCCCTTGGGCGCCTTCACCTATTGGGAGAACGAGCGCTTGGTGGTGCATACTCCCTCTCACTGGCCCTATCACGTACGCGGCAGCGTCGCCGATGTTTTAAAAATTTCCCCTTCCAAGGTGAAGGTCATCCAGAGCAACCCCAGCCCCGCCTACGGTGAAAAAGTCTTCTACCCCTCCCTGGTCTCGGCCATGGCCGCGCTGGTCACCTTGAAAACGGGCAGCCCCGCCCGGCTCCTGCTGAGCCCGGAGGAGGTGGAACGGTTTACCACCAAAAAAGCGCCGGTCGAGGTCAACCGGACTTCGGTCATCGACGAGAACGGCACGATCCTGGCCGAAGACGTGCACCTGCGCTTCAATGTGGGCGCCTATCCCATGTTTACCCGAGAGCTGCTCATTCGAGCGGCCATCTCCAGCGGGAATTTTTACCACATTCCCAATATCAACATCACCGTCGAAGCGATCAGGACCAGCGCTCCGCCGATGAACCTCTATCGGGGTTTGGGGGTAGCCCAGAGCCTCTTCGCCACCGAGGTCCACTCTTCCCGACTGGCCGAATTCAGCCAGCTCAACCCAGGGGACTGGAAGATCGAGCACGCCTCAAAACGGCGAATAATCACGGGGTCGGAGATAAAAAAAATGCCCCTGCCGGAACTCCTGAAGCAGGTCTTGGAGAAATCCGACTTCTATCGCAAGCACTCGGCCTACGAATTGACCCGTAAGAGACGCAGCTCTATCAAAACCTCCCGCAGTACTCTGCGGGGGATAGGGGTCTCTTCGGGTTTCACCGGCAACGGTTTCACCGAAAAGCCCACCGGTGATTTCAACTGGGGAATAAGCGCCGTCCTGGACAGCAAGGATCGTTTGAGCATCGAGTGCGGCACCTTGAACATCCCCCGGGCCATTCAGGATATCTGGAAGCGCAAAGCCGCGGAAATCCTGGGTATATCCACGGATTCGGTGGAGATTATCGACGGTGACACGGACAGCCTGCCAGACTCGGGTCCGATGATGCTTGGTATGCCGGTCTCCGTCTACACCTCCCTGGTGGAACGGTGCTGCACCTATATCCGTAAACAGCGCTTTCACAAGCCCCTGCCGATCCGGGTCCATCGTAATATCCCGGCGGCTCGGAAGAACGTGTGGAACCGTGAAAGCCTCGAAGGTCTGCCCTACCAGAGCCTCTCCTGGGGAGCAGTGGTCACCGAGGTTGAGTTGGACCCCCTCACCCTGATGCCCGAAGTTCGGGGAGTGTGGGCCTCCTTCGACTGCGGGCTTATTTACGACACCTCCTACGCCGTCTCCATCGCCGAAGCGGGAATCTACGAAGCCCTGGCCTGGTCGATGGGAGAAGAGCGGGGCAGCCCCCGTTACTACCAAGACTACAGCTTGGAAAACCCGGAGACCCTCTACCTACGGCTGCCCCCGGTATCCGTACATTTTCTCAACCAATCCCGAGGAGTTCCCGGCGGAATCAACGAGATCGCCGAGTCCCTGGTACCGGCATCCTTCATCACCGCTATGAGCCAGGCGGCGGGAGTATACTTCGATCGAATTCCTCTGACCCCAGAGCTCATTCACGGTTATCTGGAGGAGCAGACATGAGACTACACTTCATACTCAACGGTAGATACGTCGATGTGACTACCCAGCCGTCGACCCGTCTGGTCGACCTGCTCCACGATCAACTGGATATCGAGAGCCTTCACCCCGCCTGCTACGGCGGTGAGTGCGGCAACTGTGCGATTATCTTCAACGGCGACTTGGTCTACTCCTGCCTGATACCCGCCTTCGCCGCCCAGGATGCCAGCATCTATACCTACGAGGGGATCGTGAAATCCGCTGGCTACGCGGACATTCAACGGGGGTTTCAGGAGGAAAACTCCTTTCCCTGCCGCTACTGCCTCGCCTCCAAGGTGGTAATCACCCAATCTATTCTCGAAAACAACCAGGATCCGGACCGACAGGAGATAATGGAGGTTCTCTCCGGCACCTACTGCTCCTGCACCAACTTGAACAAAATGACCAAGGGGATCATCAAAGCAGCCTACCACCGTCGGAGGAGTAGTTATGGCCGAAAGTAAAATTTTCTACCCCTCTTCCCTCGGCGAGCTACTGCGAATTTACGGCGACTACCCCCAGGCCTCGCTGTGGGCCGGTGGAACCGCCATCGCCCGAGAGCAGGGGGGCAGACACCGTTTTACTCTACCGGAAATAATAATCCACCTCTCCCAGGTCACCGAGCTGCAGCGGATCAGCCGTACCGAACGCTACTTTGAGCTCGGCGCGGGTGTCCCAATCAACAAAATTCTGAAAGTTGGCAAGCACGTCCTGCCCAAGGTCTTCACCCACGCCCTGCACCACATCGGTCACCCGGCGGTACGCAACCTCGCCGGCCTGGGGGGCAACCTCTGCCACGCTCCGCGCCGGCTGAACACCTTCGGCCCTCTGACCATACTGGACGCCAAGGTCGAGCTCCGGCGCGCGGGAAAGAGCCGCTGGTTACCCGTGGCCAGGCTGTTCAACCGCACTGGAGAGCTGCAGCTGGCAGAGGGAGAAATTCTCTCACGGGTACGCATCCCCTTTGAGTCCTGGAACATGCAGTTCTTTCAAAAGATAGGCGACCCCTTTCTCAAGCCCAAAACGTCCCTGACCTTCAGCGCCATCTCGGACGTCCGCAAGGCGGAGATCACCGATTTTCGAATCGCCTTCAGCTTTATCGGCAAATCCATGCTGCGAGACCGCGAGTTGGAGACCCTGATCAGCGGCAAAAGGGTCCCCTTGAGCGAAAAAGTGCGCAGCGAAGCCCGAGAACTTTTTCGAGCCTCGCTCATGGAGCTCCCCGGGGAGGTGACCCTGTTTCAAAAGCAGCGTGCCCTGCGCCTGCTGCAGTGGTACCTCAGTGCGCTCCATGACCCCCAAAGAGACTGACCGGCATTCTGTTTTTAGTGCTTTACACGGCAGAGCCTCGAAGGTATATTTTTCCTAAGGAGAGAGAAGATGACCGACTTTGTTCATCTACACAACCACACGGATTACTCGCTTCTGGACGGAGCGGCAAACATAAACAAGCTGGTGAAAAGGGCCGCCGAGGCGGGCATGAAGGCCTTGGCGATCACCGACCACGGCAACATGTTCGGGGTACTGAAGTTTTTCAAAGCCTGCCGGGCTCATGGTATCAAGCCGATTATCGGCTGCGAGTTCTACCTGGCTCCGGACTCCCGCTGGAAGAAGAGCGGCAGCGAGCAAAAGAACCGCTACTACCATCTCTTGGTTCTGGCGAAGAACGTTCAAGGCTACAAAAACCTGATCCAGCTCTCTTCGCGGGCCTACACCGAAGGGTTTTATTACAAGCCCCGGATCGACGACGAGCTCCTGGAGAGCTATCACGAGGGATTGATAGGCGCCAGCGCCTGTCTAGCCGGGGAAATCCCCCAGCTGATTCTGGAAAACAGACGCCAAGAGGCCGCGGAGAAGGCGCTCTACTACCGCGATCTGTTCGGGGGGGATTTCTACCTCGAGCTCCAGGACCACGGTATCCCCGAGCAGAAACAGGTCAATCAAGCGCTGATCAAAATGTCCCGCACTACCGGCATCCCCCTGATCGCCACCAACGACATCCACTACATCCGGCAGGAGGATGCCAACGCCCAGGATATTCTCATCTGCATCGGTACCAACAAGAAAAAGCAAGAGTCCGAGCGTCTGAAGTTCGACTCGAACCAGTTCTATCTCAAGACAGCGCAGGAGATGGAGGCTCTCTTCTCCCACGTGCCAGAAGCCCTGGAGAACACCAGAAAAATCGCCGACCAGTGCGAGCTGGAAATCCCCCTGCCCGGCCCCATCCTCCCCCACTACGAAATACCGCCGGAGTTTGACAGCCTCGAAACCTACCTCGAACACCTGACGATGCAGGGCTTGGAGCAGCGCTACGGCCGGGTCACCGAACTCCACCGGCAGCGGGCGAAAAAAGAGCTGGACATCATCAACTCCATGGGTTTTCCCGGCTACTTCCTGATCGTCTGGGACTTCATCGACTTCGCCCGCAGAAGGGGCATACCCGTCGGCCCGGGAAGAGGATCCGGCGCCGGGTCGATCGTCGCCTACGCCCTGGGGATCACCAATATCGACCCGCTGAAGTACAACCTGCTGTTCGAACGTTTTCTGAACCCGGAGCGAGTCTCCATGCCCGACTTCGATATCGACTTCTGCTACGAACGGCGTTCGGA
>DSBN01000001.1 GCA_011046055.1 Sediminispirochaeta sp.
AAAATACACTCTCCAGCCGACTCGGCAGAAAGGGCTGATGGAAAAGGCCGAACTGCTTCGAAGACAAAGGGTAAAAAGCGCCAAACTAAAAATCCCTCCCACTATGAGGATAGAACTATCCAATCTTGATCCCAAGTATTTTTTGTTGGTTCTAGCTTCTCTGCTCCTGCTGCTTGTTACTTCGCAGGCCTGGAGTCGTCTGAAACTTGGGGTTCCCAGCTTCGATTCGGAGCAGATTGCCTTGCCCGAGAGCGATCGGGAGCTGGAAAGCGAACTTTTGGCTCTGGTAGGTACCGAGTCAGAGGCGCGGGGGTCTGGGGATTTCGATTTGACCGATCCTCCGATTGTCAAATCGGTAGAGACTATGAGTTACACGGTCCAAGTCGGGGATACTCTCTCGGAGATCTCCTCCCGTCACAATATCGATGTGGGCACACTGATAAGTTTTAACAAAATCGAGGATGTTCGCCGTCTTCAGGCTGGCTCGAAGATAAAGATCCCAGATATAGACGGTGTCCCCCACCAGGTGAAAAGGGGAGAATCCTTGGAAAAAATTGCCCGGAAGTACAATGTCTCATTCGAGAGCATTCTCGACGCCAACGATCTGCAATCGGCGATGATACACCCCGGGCAACAGCTGTTTATCCCCGGAGCCTCCATCGATGAGTACGACTATAAAAAAGCGATGGGTACCCTGTTTATCTACCCGACCAGCGGCAGGCTCACCTCGGCTTATGGATACAGGAACGACCCCTTCACTGGAGTGAGAAGGATGCACTACGGTATCGATTTGGCTTCGAGGGTGGGGACCGACATTGTTGCCACCATGGATGGAACGGTGGTGACGGTGGGCAATCAGATCAACGGTTATGGCAGGTACGTGGTGCTGAAACACGATCATGGCTTTCAGTCACTCTACGGCCACCTGAGTACCATCTCCGTAAAAAGAAACCAATACGTCAGGCAGGGGCAGAAGATAGGTGAGATGGGCAACAGCGGACGCAGCACCGGACCGCATCTCCACTTCTCACTCTACAAAAACAACGTTCCCGTAAATCCTCTGGGAGGCTACCTCTACAAATAGGTCGACGGCACGAATCTCGCGGTATCTGAATGAAAGACCTTCTCGCGGGATCTCACTTTCCGTGGCAGTGCTTGTATTTCTTTCCACTCCCGCAGGGGCAGGGATCGTTTCTGCCCACCTTTGGGATAGAACGTTTGACTTGTACCGCCGTTGGGGCTCCACCGGAGCCGGACCCGCCGCTGGAGCGCCCGGCGGCGAACTGACCCAATTGTTGGTGGCTGGCGGTGGGTCCGGAGGAGGCTTCCCCCCTTCTTGTGCGGCCGGTTTCGGGTTCTCGGATCTCTACGTTAATCACCATGCGGGCGATATGGCTGCGGATGTTGTAAATCAGGGTGTCGAAGATATCGAAGCCTTCCAGTTTGTACTCCAACAGGGGGTTTTTCTGACCGTAGGTACGCAGGTAGACCGCCTCCCTGAGCGCCTCCAGTTCGTCGAGATGGTCCTGCCAGCGCATGTCGATCTGCCTCAGGTAGTGAAAACGGATGAAGTCGTTGAACTGCTTTGCTCCGACGGCCTCGATTTTTTTGTCCATCTCCTCTCTGATCTCATCCAAGACCCTGCGGCCCAGCTCCTCTTCGGAGACACTGCTCAGGTCTATTCCTTCGAGTTTGGGCTGGAACAAGAGCTTCTCTCGGAACAGCTGATCCAGCTCATCTCTACTCTCCTCGGCGTTGGATCTAATCTGAAAATACTCACCCACCAGTTCCTGAACCAGCTCCTCTACGGTCTGCATCACCCGCTCGCTGAGCTTGTCGTCCTTCAGGATCTGGTCGCGTTGGCTGTAGATAAATTTACGCTGTTCGTTGAGCACGTCGTCGAACTCCAGCAGGTGTTTTCGTATTTCGAAGTTTCTTTCCTCGACACGGTTTTGAGCCTTCTCGATGGCCTTGTTGATCAAGGGGTGGTATATGGGGTCGCCGCTGTCCATGCCAATGCGGCCCATGAGGCTCTTCAAGTTGTCCCTGGCGAACAGGCGCATCAAGTCGTCGTCCAGGGAGAGAAAGAATCGGGACTCTCCCGGATCTCCCTGACGACCCGAACGGCCTCGGAGCTGGTTGTCGATTCGCCGCGACTCGTGGCGTTCGGTGCCCAGAATGAAGAGGCCCCCCAGATCTTTGACCTCTTCATAATCGGAGAGCCATCGGTGGTACTCTTTCTCGAAGGCCTGGTTAAACTCCTCCCTAGACGCCTCGGTACCGACGAGCCGTCGGGCGCGGAAATCCGGATTTCCCCCCAGTTTGATGTCCGTACCCCTTCCGGCCATGTTGGTGGCGATGGTTACCGAGCCCTTAGCGCCGGCTTCGGCGATGATCAGGGCCTCTCGGGCGTGGTTTTTGGCGTTCAGCACCTCATGCTGGATACCTCTCTTCTGGAGGAGCCGGGAAAGATACTCCGACTTCTCAATAGAGACCGTACCCACCAACACGGGCTGTCCCTTTTTTTTGAGCCGCTCCAGCTCGTCGCAGATGGCTTGATACTTGAACTCTTCGTTGAGATATATGACATCGTCCTGGTCCTTTCTCACCATTGGACGGTTGGTGGGAATCACCAGCACATCGAGATTGTATATTTTGGCAAACTCCCGAGCCTCGGTGTCCGCGGTACCGGTCATACCCGATATCTTATCGTACATACGGAAGAAGTTCTGAAAGGTGATCGTCGCCAGGGTTTTGTTGCGCTTGGCGACCTTGATCCCCTCCTTGGCCTCGATAGCCTGGTGAAGACCTTCGGAGTAGCGGCGGCCCTGGAGAATTCGACCGGTAAACTCGTCGACGATCTCAACCTTGCCATCTTGTACCACGTAGTCCACGTCTCGGTTAAAAAGACGGTGAGCTTTGACCGCCTGGGTTACGTAGTGGATATATTCGAAGTTGTTGTCCGTGAAGAGGCTCTCGTGGATGATTTTGTTTTTCAGCAGCAACTGCTCGATATGGTTCATCCCCTCCTCGGTGAAGGTCACCTTTTTGGATTTTTCGTCTATTTTGTAGTCACCTTCCGGATCCTCCGGGTACTCCCCGGTCTCGGGATCACGGGGGCATTCTCGCAGCTGGCTCACGATTCGATTGACCTCGGTGAACTTTCGGGTATCGTCGTCGGCCTGTCCCGAGATTATCAGCGGGGTACGGGCCTCGTCGATGAGGATCGAGTCTATCTCGTCTATAATACAGTAGTGGTGTTCCCGTTGAACCTTCGCCTCATCGTGCCACCTCATGTTGTCCCGCAGGTAGTCGAAGCCGAACTCGTTGTTTGTTCCGTAGGTAATGTCTTTTTTGTATGCTTCTATGCGAGCCTGGTTGTCCATCCCCGCCAGTACCGATCCTACCGACAGACCTAAATAGTTGAATACCGGTTTCATCCATTCGGCGTCTCGCTCGGCCAGATAGTCGTTCACGGTGACCACGTGTACCCCCTTTCCGGGGATGGCATTGAGGTAGGCGGAGGTGACGCTGGACAGGGTCTTGCCCTCACCGGTCTTCATCTCCATGATCTTACCCTGGTGGAGCGCTATTCCTCCGAGCAGCTGAACATCGTAGTGACGCTCACCCAAGACGCGGCGCGCAGCTTCCCGTACCAAAGCAAAGGCTTCGGGCAGGATATCGTCCAAGCTCTCTCCGCGGGAGTTCCGCTCTCGAAATTCGGCAGTCAGCTTGGGAAAGCTGTTGGCTTCCAGGCTCATGGCCCAGGTTTCCAGCTCGTTGATGCGGTTCAAGATTGGGAGAATAGCTTTAAGGTCCCGATCGTGTTGGGAGCCCATTATTTTTTCAGAAATTTTATTGATCATACCAGGGAAAATCTCCTTGCGGTTCGGCAGTGCTCGTTTTTCTCATTTTACACCATGAAAAAACATATTTCTACCATCTTCCGGCTTTGAATTGACAACGCCGACAGGCTAAGAGTAGTATGTGAGGGTAATGAGACCAACGAGAATTGCGCTAATTATCGCCGTGACGCTTGTTCTACTGTCCTGTGGTTCCAACGAGCAAGATACCTTGGCTAGAGAAAAGCTCTTTGAACTGCAGATAGGTCGGATGGAGGATCAGCTGGATATGCTGTTTCTCAATGGAGAGCCCCTGCGACAGAAAACTCGTATACTCATGCGCAACGGCCTATTTTATATCGCCAATGGGAACGCCGCGAAGGTCATGGAGTTTTCCAGTTACGGCGATATCCTCTCCCTGTACTACAACCCCGAGGTCAACCCCAGCCCTATCCTGCTGCACGACTCCAATACCGACACGCTCTCTCAACAAAAGAAGGCCAACCGGAGGGCCTTTGAGTATCATTTTAGGGAAGTGGGAGAGATTGGTATCAATTCGGAGAAGATGCTCTTGGTGGAGGACAAGGTCAGTCCGATTCAGCAGGAGTTCGACTCTGAGCTCCAGGTGATGCTCAATAGGGTAGTGCTGCGCTTTGATGCCGACGGCCGGCTGGTCGACTACCTTGGCCAAGAGGGACCGGGAGGGACTCCGTTCCCCTATATCGAGAGCTTGCAGGTGACCGAGAGGGATGAAATCGTGGTTATCGCCCGTTCATTGGAGAGGTGGCTTGTCTACTGGTTTAGCAAAAACGGTTCTCTGCTCTATCAAGTCTCTCTGTCGCGACGAAATCTTCCGGTACCCGAAGGGGTAGAGCTGCAGCCTTCCCTCGGTTCGGTGCAGGCGGACATTGACGAGCGTTTGCTCTATCTGAAGGTTGACTACTACGGTTCCGACGACGAAGAGAGTTCCTCAAGCAGAAATGTGCGTTTCCACAACTCCAGAATTTGGTGGTTTGATCTGGAAAGGGCGGAGTTTCTCGGGTCGGTGGGTGTTCCCCAGAATGCGGAGGATCTTCAAATATCCGAGTTCGACGAGGCGAAAAGGGTCCAGATCCTCTATGAGCTCATAGGTAATACGGAGGGAAACGTCTTTTTTTTGATGAGTCATCACGCGGGTGACCTTTTTGAGATCGTTCTGCTCAAAAGAGACGGCAAGGTACTCTCGAGATTTTATCTTGAAATACCCGAAAAGTCGGTGGAGTTTCGTGATTTTCATCTCTCCCACGATGGGATTCTCTCGGCGCTGCTGGTGAAGGAGTACCTGGCCGATGTGGTGTGGTGGAGAACCGACCGGATTTTGGAGGATCAAAGTGAAAATAGTTAGTTCCCGACTCATGGCCGAGATCGACCAGCAGAGCCAAAACCGGTTTTCCCTGCCCGGCCTGCTGCTCATGGAGAACGCTGGAGCTCGGGCTTTCGAGAAATTTCTTCAAGTTCAGCGGGAGAGCGGCTCACCGAGCTACGATGGGCGGGACTTGGAGATACTCTGTCTTGCCGGCGGCGGGAACAACGGAGGCGACGCGCTGGTGATCGCGCGGCACGCCTTCAATTGGGGCTACGAAAAAACCAAAGTGCTGCTGCGAAACCGTCGAAACAACGAGCAGGTACGGAAACAGCTTGAAATGCTGCAGTCTTTAGGTGTGCCGGTCTACGTATGGGAGGAGGAGGGGAAAGAAGCACGGCAGCGAATTGCCGAAGCTCAGGTTATATTCGATGGTGTCGCCGGGACTGGACTCAAGGGGGAGCTTCGAGGCACCGCCGCCGATTTGGTCCACGAGGTGGAACAAAATGCCCGGGCCTACATAGTGGCGGTCGACGGACCAAGCGGCCTGGGAGATGAGTTTCGTCCCTCTTTCCCGGCACTGAAGGCGGATCTCTCAATCACCATGGGCTTACCGAAATACGCACTCTACACGCCTGCGGGGAGACTCTACGCCGGGAGAATAGAAGTGGTCTCTCCGGGTTTCCCCCGAGCGTTGACGGAGAACCCCAAGGATTCAGGGGAGCTACTGACCTGGGAGAACGACTACCTCGAGGCTTATCGAATTGAATCCGTGAAGCCCGGCTCTTACAAGGGCGATCGAGGTCATCTGGCGGTCTTCGCCGGCAGAGTAGGTACCAGTGGAGCGGCGATGCTCTGTGGAGAGAGCGCCGCCAGGTGCGGCCTCGGCTTGGTGACGCTTTTTTGTGATCAGGATATCTATCCTCGCGTCGGCGGTACGGTGGATGCGCTGATGGTTAGGCCCCTGAGCGCTCAGGAGTTTCAGCTGCCGAAGGGAGTGACGAAACTCCTGGTAGGTCCTGGTTGGGGAGTCGAGGGGAGAAAAAAAACGCTGCTAGAGCTGTTGAATATCGGTCTGCCCGGAGTGATAGACGCGGAGGGACTCTCGGTCCTATCACTTCTCATCCGGGACTTGGGAACGTCGGAAATCAGGAAAAAAACAGCCCGCCGCTGGGTTCTCACTCCACACCCAGGGGAGTTTCTCAGACTTTATAAAGCCCTGGGAGAGGACGTGGACAAAGAACGGCTCTTGGCCGATCCACTTCCCCTGCTTCGCCGTCTGGCAGAGGAACTGCAGGCTATAGTGCTGCTGAAAACCCACGTACTGTGGCTCTGTGATCCCGAAGGAGAGTACAAAGTGGTAGATGGAATGAACCCTGCCATGGGAACAGGTGGCTCTGGAGATGTGCTGGCAGGGGTAATCGCCGGGCTGCTGGGCCGAGGAGAGAGCTTTTTTCACGACGCTGCGGCAGGTGTGCTGATCCATCAACGGATAGGACGTATAGCCGCCGGCGAGAGAGGGTGGTTTATCGCCGATGAGATGCTATCCTATATATCGCAATTGACCGGAGGTCTCGGTGCTTGAGAAGGACCGGGGCCCTCGCCATGGAAAAGAGCTGGACTACGGCCAGTCTCAGGAGTATCGCTCCGACCAGCTTCACTTTCACAGCCGTGATGGTGCGCCCTCTCCGGAGGACAGGGCCAAAAAAAAGCGCGTCGGGATTTTCAAGCAAAATCCTTCGTTGATGTTGATTCTGATTGATATCATTGTGATAGTTTTGGTGATACTTTTTCTCATACCCGCCTTACGACCGGATACTAGGGTGAGAGACTTTCACGGCTACTCCTTTTCGCTGCACGGTTTTCGAAACGGTGATGAGATAAGCTTGAGTCTTGTTATCCAAGCCAACGGATCCGCGCCGATTCAAAATCGGGACGGCACGGCGGCGGAGTACTTTGAGCTGGAGTTCTCTATTCACGACGGCGAGCTGAGCGCACGGGAGAGAGTCTCCCTGGATAGAATCGCCAAGGAGCCTCTGGTGGTGAGAAAAAAATTTGTAATTCCTCAAGAAATATACGAAAATAGTATTGTGAGTCGCTGCGTTGTCAGCTACGGTCAAGATAAAGCGCGGTTGCAAAAGAGCGTAACCGCGCCGGAGTTATGATCGCAATCTTGGATTTCTATTACGAAGATAGCCGAAGGGCTGTTTTCGTAGTTTAGGCTGTCGCGAGGCGGCAGGAGAAACTAACTTTCGAGGAGGATGGTGATGATACAGTTCTATTTGTTAGCGGTGGTGATGAACATTCTGGGAGGCTTATTCATCGCCGCACCGATGCTCAAAGACAAGGTCTCGGCATTGCAGGGCATACAGGAGGCTCTGCGCTTGAATATCTCCACCAGGATAATTCTCATCATTCTTTCTCTTGCAGTGGGGGTTTTCAAGCTCCTCAGCGTCACCCAAGGGGATGTGGCCGTTGTAGGGGACCTATTGCCCGCCCTCGGTTTGCTCACCTTGGCAGCAGTACTCTTTCTGGATTACTACACCGAGCAGTCGGAGGTACGGTCTTCTTGGTTGGAGGGGCTGCAGAAGGTTTTTGTGGGCCAAAAGTCGTTGATCGGTTTGATACTGATAGTGATTGGCTTGCTCCACTTTCTCTTTCCCAAAGTCCTGTTTCTCTGAGTCTACTACACTACTAAGATTCGGCGGAAGGTGAGTCATGAGCTCGGCTGCCGAACAGCAAAGGGGTTTATGAAAGGTGATATCGCGGAAAAAAGCATCGGTGCGGGTTTCAACAGCCGGTATCGCTCGCAGGGGCGGAAAGTTCCTGGTTGCCTTGAGGAAACCGGGAAGCAGTATCGGCGAGAGTTGGGAGTTTCCCGGGGGCAAAAGAAGAGAGGACGAAACGGCCCAGCAGGCGCTGAAGCGTGAGTTTCGGGAAGAGCTGGAGACGGAGATTCTGGTCGAAGAGAAGATCTTCTCCGGCACTTTCCACAATCGCTCCACCGAGTACCTCTTAGAAGCGTACGCGGTGAAGGTCATCACCGAAACTTTCGTCTTGCACGAGCACCAGAAGGTGCGTTGGGTCTCCTTGGACGAGTTGAAGCATCTGAGCATGGCCGAATCCGATCGGGATATCGTACGACACCTTTTACGAGCCGAAGGCTTATAGTCTGCTGCTCAGAAAGCGGTCGATGAGATTTTTTACCTCGGTCTTCTGATCGGGGTGAAACCACCTCACCTCCGGTATCCGTCGGAAAAAGCTCAGTTGCCTCTTTGCATAGCGGCGGCTGTTTTTTTTGATCTCCTCTCTAATCTGAGGGTAGATGAACTCCCCGGCCCGGCGCATCAGGAAGAACTCCCGGTATCCGATTCCTCTCAAGCCTGGGTCCTCCTCGTGGTAGCCCATCGCCAGAAGATTTTTGATCTCAGCGAGCAAACCCTGCTCCCACATCGATTCTACCCGTGAGTCTATACGCCGGTAAAGCTCCGTTCTGTCCCGGTTCAGCCCGATGTTCAGGAAACGGTACTCCCCGCGCGTCTGCGTCGGTACCGGGAAATCGCTGATCCTTCGGCCCGTACCGTGGAACACCTCCAAGGCCCGCAGAAGCCTTTGGGTGTCGTGGGGGTGTATACGGGCGGCGCTCGGGGGATCGACCTGTTCCAGTTCCCGACGTAGCGCCTGTCGCCCTTCTCTGCGCAGACGAAGGGTGATGTTTCCGCGGATATCCGGCGGTACTTCGGGGACCTGCGGCAATCCATATAGAAAATGGAGGAAGTAAAAGCTGGTGCCCCCGCAGAGCACCGTCACGTGTCCCCGGGAGTCGATCTCCCGTAGTACCGTGTCCGCGTCTCGAACAAAGCGCCCCACGTCGTAGCCTTCGCTGGGGTCGACAATGTCAATCAGATGGTGCTTGATTTTGTTCCGTAGCTGAGCGGGGGCTTTGGCCGTACCGATGTCCAGGTGACGATAAACTTGCTGCGAGTCGGTATTGATTATTTCGTAACGTGAATCGAAAAGCTCCTCGATCAGCTCGGTTTTGCCGACTCCGGTAGGACCGAAGAGGAGGATTACGGGTATGCTACTCTTCGATGCGATACTCAACTTTTTTGTTCAGTACTTGAGCGATCGCCGTGGAGACTACCTTGCCGCCGTTTTGTTCAATCTCCTCGTCACCGGTAATGGTCAACTGATGGGCTCGTTTGATAGCGGCGTTGGTCATTTCGTATACGTTTGAATCTTTTACTATAAGTTTATCCAATGGTATGATCATGGTTCTGCTCCTTCCGTCTGCGCATAATATACAGGAAACACACGATTGTGTAAACTATGATATGGATTTTGCCGCTTCGATGATGAGGTCGGCGATCTCGTACTGGTCTTTGTCGTCGGTACGTATCTTCAAATCGGCGAAACCGTAGTCGTCGTTGTCTATGCCGTAGAGTTTCTTGTACCGGGCGTTATCCCGAACATCACGGGCACGGGTGGCCTCCCGCTGTTCGGCGAGGCTGCCGCCCTCTCTCTGAACGATTCTCTCGGCGCGGGTGTCCAGAGAAGCCTCCAGGAAGACTTTCAGGTCCGCGTCCTTCAGCACCCATATAGCCAGACGCGATCCCAAGACACAATCTCCCCCCTCGGCCAATTTGACCTGTTTGTTGTCCAGTTCTATATCGTAGGAGTGGTCGCTTTCAGCCAAGCGGCAGAACTCTTCGAAGTCCATATCTCTTTCGGCGGCCATATCTTTGAACGTGTAGTTTATCAATCTCAAGTTCAACTTGTCGGCGACCAATCTACTGACCGATGAATTGCCGCAGCCGCTCTTTCCGGATATGGCGATTTTAATCCCCGGTTTTATCTTATTCGACATTTCTCAACTGCTCCCTAATTTTTTCCAGGGCGTCCTTGGCCTCAACGACGGCCTGGTTGATTTCCACAATGTTGCTTTTGGATCCGATGGTGTTTATTTCACGGTTCAGCTCTTGGCAGATAAAATCGAGCTTTTTCCCCACACCGGTTTTCTCCCCCATATATCGACGAAACTGCTCGATATGGCTGCGCATGCGTACCGTCTCTTCGCCGATGCTGTATTTCATCAACAAGACCGCGGTCTCCGCCAGAATACGGTTTTCATCGTAGTTGTCGGCCACCAGCTCCTGAAAGCGACGGGTCAAGTCGTTTTTAATCTGCCCCTCCAGCGCGTCGGAATGCGATTCGATGGTCTCCAGTGTGGCGGTGAGCGACTCTATGTTTTGGAG
>DSBN01000115.1 GCA_011046055.1 Sediminispirochaeta sp.
ATTGAGAATTTGCTTCATTTGCATAGCAATGATTTGTGTTTCTAACTGTTGGAGGCATTCTCATTTTGGAAAGTGCAAGTGCACTTTCCAAAATGAGAATTACTGGCCCGTCTTGATTCTTTTTCCCACAAAGGTTAATATATTGAACACTGAGTCGGTTTTTATTCTCTATAGTGAACAATACTGCTTTAAAACGACTCTGTGCACACTTTTTTTGGGGAGGCCTAGTCATGGCTAGTCAAAATACAAGTAAAAACTCTCCGGCGGAGGACAAAAACAGTATCAACACAAAGCAAACCATCGGCGCCCTGGGGGGAATCGTTGTCTTGTTGGGGTTACTCTTTTTCGGAGTCTCCAACACCAAACCGGTGGGTGTAGAATTTATCACCGACGAAGCGAAACCGAGCCAAGCCGAGTACTCTGAAAACGCATCGGGATTGGAGTACGACGATGCCCTGCTCAAAAAGTACGAAGTAGGCACGATGGTAGAACTGGCGGGCAAAGTCCAGCAAGTTTTCGAAGAGCCGATCGAAGGTGAACACAACATGGTCCTCGGAATCCGCGAGACCGTCGACACGAGCACCGATACCGGAAAGGTGAAACAAGTGATGCTCACCTATGTGAACGAACCGACGAAAGAGGTCGAAAAACACCAGCAGGTGCACGTGTTTGCTCGCTACATCGGTACCTTGGAGTTCGAGACAAACGTGGGTACCTCTCAGAAGGTCCCCGCCGTACAGGTCGACTACCTGGAGATCGAGTCGTAAAAGGCCCCGATCAACACATTGAAAGCAAACTAAACAGCTCAAGCTCCATAGCCTTCGGCAGCAAACTCATATCAGCAACTGGAGCTTGAGCTGTTTCTGTAGGTTCAAAAGCGCTTCGTATTTTTTCATCAGTGCCACTGCCTCCCCGGGGGTGCCGACGGCCAGAAAATCTTCGATCACTTTCCTATGGCGAAGCAAGCGGGCCAGACAACTGATGGTCTGCAGGTACTCGTTCTCCTTGCTTGGAGGCGAAAGAAGCAAAAAAATCAAATGCACCGGCCTCCTCACGATAGTAGATCGAAAGTCTACTCCCCTGATAGACCGACCGAAACTTATATATATGTTCTGCACCTGCTCGGTGACCAGATGGGGAATAGCAACCCCATGCCCCACATTGGTGCTGATTCGCTTCTCCCGACTCAAAAGACCTCTGATAATTTCCTGGGGATCGTGGAGAGAGACGCTCTTGGCTACGAGGGTGAGCATTTCATCGAGCACTTCTTCCCGGCTGCGCCCCTGGAGGTCCAGGTCGATGAGCGATTCATCTAAGAGCTGGGAGAAACATTTGGCCATATCACCGATATTGTGGTACCCCTCCACCAAGAGAGCATCATCCCGGTCGATGCCGTATCGCTCTTGATAGGCGGGTATAGTCAGCATCGGCGGACGCTCCTGTCCTCTCACCTCTTCGGCGTCGAAAAAGTATCCTTCCCGGTCCCTTTTGATCAGCTGCAGCTGATGTCCGACTCCTTCCAGCAGGGCTATTTTGCCCAACTGCTCGGAACGGCGCAGAAGAATCGACAGGATGACGTAGGACATCCGTCGCAGGCTCTCGATACTCTGATTCCGATGCACCCGAACGTCCATGTCCACCTGAGCCATCGATTGAATCCCGTACCTCTGCTCGATATCTATCAGCAGTCCCATTTCTACTCCGTAGCCGGTAAAAAAGGGCAGTCTCTCGAGCACGCTCCTACGTCCGGCGTACTCTCCCGAGAGTGGCTGTGCCATCATGGCCAGATCTGGAAAAAGCAGATTGAGGTAGGGGCGGACCATCAGTTCGGTCACCCGTCCGCCTCCGGGAATGGTTTTGCGCCCTACCTTCAATGGCCTTCGATAAAAAGATTTGACATAACTTATTTCGGGATTCTGCAGAATCGGTCCGACCAGACCGTAGATGAAGCGGGGGTGGAAGTTTCTGATATCCGCGTCCACCCAGACCATGATATCTCCCTCGGTGAGGTAGAGACTCTTCCAGAGGTTCTCCCCCTTGCCGCGGTAGCTCGTCAAATCGGGCAGGGTTTGGTCGGCCAGGTGTACCCGTGCACCGGCCTTCCGTGCGATCTGGCGGGTTCTGTCATCGGAACCGCTGTCGACCACGCAGAGCTCGTCGACCAAAGGCCGTTCCTCCATCAAGAATCTTTTGATCAGCTTGATTTGACGGCCGATTGTTTTTGCCTCGTTTAGGGTCGGGAGACAGACACTTATTTTTAATTTTTGCCGCTTTTTCAGCTCTATCAATTCGTCGAGATCGACAAACTGAGAGTGATGAAAGGTACGTTCCTTGAGCCACCATTCATAGTTCACGGCTCACCTCCACCACTTGATTATACACCGCCGGCCTTGTTTTACAATCTAATTCCTCTTATGATCTCCTCTCCAGTTTCTCTCCACATCCCCTCTTCTTTGTACCAGTGGATCATCCGTTCGAGAAAGACCCGGTAGAGCTTGGCGAACTCCTTGGCCGCCTGCCGGTCATCCGCCTGTTTATCGTAGAGCTCCATGAGCTGGGGATGCTCTTTTTTCCACCGTGTCTTCATTGCGGCGACCTTTCGCGGGGCCTCTACCCAGCGAGCAATCTCTTCACCCTCGACATCCCACAAAGAGATCACCGGAATATGCCCTACTCCCTCCCGGCGGTAGCGCTCCTTCAGTTCCGGATGCGATTCGCCGCGAAACACCCTGAATTCGACCCCGGCGCGGTCGAAAAAGTCGTTCAAATAGGGCATATTCGCCGCCCAATCACCGCACCAATCCTCGGTCTGCGCGCTGGCGGAAATCGGGCCGTGCAGGCCCTGGAGCTTCTCTTTGAGTAACTCCACCTGTTCGTCCTCCGCCTGAGTGCTTTTCAGGAGCTTTTTCACCAACGAACGATAATTCCGCAGCTCTTTCATATACTCGGGTATAGTCAGGCCGCTTTGAAAGTACTCTCGGGTCATTTTTTCCAGATAGTTCATACCTCTAAGATATTATGGACGCAGCATATAATCAAGTGTTGTCTATATTCATGGATTCGAGTAGACTACTCGGTACATGGAAGATCATTTTACACGGCTCTGCCTGGTAAGGCACGGAGAGACCGACTGGAACAAAAAGAGACTCATCCAAGGGATTACCGACATCCCCCTCAACGAGGCCGGCCGTGATCAGGCTCGACAGTGCGCCCAGGTCCTCAGTCAAGATCCTTGGGACCTCATGTACTCCAGCCCTTTGCGGAGAGCCTTCGAAACGGCCCGGATCATCGGAGAAGAGATAGGATTTTCTTCGCGGGATATCAAAACGGAAATCGATCTTCAGGAGCGCAACTTCGGAGAGGCCGAGGGGATGGAGATATTTCCGCGAAAAGAGTTGTTCCACGACACGGAAATCCCCGGGGCGGAGACGAAAGAAGAACTCCAGACCCGCGCCACCTATTGTCTCGAAAAAATAGCCCGCCGACATCGGGGAAAAAGGATCGTCATTGTCACCCACGGTGGACTCATCGCCGGGGCTATCGAGCGCTTGAGCGAAGGAAGAATTCCCGCCGGTATCGAGCCGGTGAAAAACACATCGCTGACCCTGCTCCAATACAACAATAGTTGGGAAGTACTCTACTTCAACCAGCTCAGTCCGGATCTCGAGACTGCAGTTGATAGAGTCTATTCTGGTGATCAATGAAAGGGTATTTTGTAGGTACCGGAACCTCCGGGAAAAACATCAAGCTCTTTGTGCTCATCCGTGATCTGCTCATTTTTGCGCTGGGAGTGTGGTTTTTTGAGTTTCACTTGGATTACGCCTTTCCCGACGAGCACAACTTACTGCTCTACTTCGTAGCGATTCCTATTATCTGGGCGAGTCTCATCCATATATGGACCAGTACCAGCTACGGTGAACAACAGGGTATCTTCATGCACATTTTTACTCACCTGATCGCGGTACTGCTGCTGATCTCGACGGTTTTTTTGATCAGCGCAACCCTGAACACCATGTCCGAGAGCTTGGGTACCCTGGGAAATGTACTTTTTCATTTCGTCGGCTGGACGGTGATCCTCTCATTGATCTACTACGACCTGGTCGATATCAACCGTCATGTGGATTAGCGACCGGTTTTTTATTATATTTCTTGTATGCGCTTTATTTTACCACTCTCGATAACACTTCTGCTGTTGTCTGTAACGCTTGGTCTATTTGCTACCCCGCTTCAATCGGCGCCTACCGGTTCAATCGGAACTTCGTTTGAAGGCCGCGATATCGTATTCTACCGTTTTGGTGAGGGAGAGCGGTCGATAGTAGTCTACGGCGGTATTCACGGTGGATACGAATGGAACACCATATGGCTGAGCCACGAGCTGATCACATATTATCTCGAAAATGGTGACTCCCTTCCTGGGAATATATCCCTCTATATCATTCCCTGCCTCAACCCCGACGGCTTGGCCCGGGTCGACGGCCGAGGAGACTGCGCGGGAACCGATTTCGCAAATTTCGACTACAGTTTCGAGGAGAGCAAAAAGGGGCGATTCAACGCCCGAGGTGTCGATCTGAACCGCAACTAGGATGCCCGCTGG
The DNA here is from genome assembly GCA_011046055.1 of Sediminispirochaeta sp. Classification (GTDB taxonomy): domain Bacteria; phylum Spirochaetota; class Spirochaetia; order DSM-16054; family Sediminispirochaetaceae; genus DSBN01. The sequence continues at coordinate 4,595 of DSBN01000115.1, forward strand.
CAGCCCAAATCGATGTGGCAAAACCAAGAGGTCAGCGCCGGCGGTGCGCCCTTCAGCGAGCCCGAGACCAGAAGTCTACGAGATTTTGTCCAGCGCATTGAAGCGCGGCTGGTCATCTCCTACCACAGCGCCGCCAACGGGATATACTACAGTGGAAAGCACGAACAGTGGGAACCGGTGCGGCGCCTGGCCCGCGCCTACGAAGAGTCCTCGTGCTATCCGATCCCCCGAAGCGGTACGGGTTTGGTAGGCTACCGGATAACCGGAGCCTCGGGAGGCTACTTCTATTCTCAGTCCATCCCCGAAATCACCGTAGAGTTGGCCGGTAGGAGCAGTCCGGAGTTCGAGCGCAATTTGTCGGGGCTCCAGGCGGTGATCGATTTCATTGCCTCAGAGTAGAACTCGCGCAAGTAAGAAAAAATTGACAGATTCACCGCGGACAATTAATATTAAAAAAATCACTCAGTACCCAAAAGGAGGAGGTGTCGGATGGGAAGTAAACTGGGGAAAGTTATCATTTTTCTTTTCGTTCTCAGCCTGTTGAACTTATCCCTGCTCTTCGCCGGAGGTCAGGGCGAAGAGGGGACAGAGGGCAAGATATCTATCAAAATGAGCTACAATGGACCCGCCGATGAGGAGAAGAACGCCGTCCATTATTTTGCCAGCCATTTCAAAAACATTCTGGCTGAAAAGACTGACGGCCAGATTGTTGTCGTTCTCTACCCGGATAGTCAGTTGGGAGACGAAGAGCAGCGGATAGAGATGGTGATGAACGATCCGTTCATCAACGTGGCCTCCTACGCGGGGGTAGGCACGGTATTTCCGGAGCTCTTTGCCGCGAACATACCATTCATGTTTGACAACTACGCCGCGGGCAACTGGTTCTTCGACAACAGCGAGTTCTGGAAAAAGGCACAAACCGAATTCAAGGCTCGTACCGGTGCCGAGCTCGTCTGCGCCGTCGAGGAGGGAGGTTTCCTCGCCTTCACCAATTCCAAACGTCCCATCCGCAGCCCCCGGGACTTCAAAGGCCTGACTTTCCGGGCCATGGACGACAGCCAGGTCGCGCTGTACAAGTCTTTCGGCGCCAGCGGTACCCCCATCCCTTGGACCGAGGTCTACACCGCGCTACAGACCGGGGTGGCCGACGGACAGATGAACCCTCCGATGTACATTATCATCGGGAGTCTTTATGAAGTACAGGACTATATGACCCTGGCCAACATCCAATACTCCATGCAGTACCTGACCATCAACGGCGAGTGGATCGATTCTCTGAGCCCGGAGCTCCGTCTCGCGGTTTATGAGGCCGCTTATGAGGCCAACCAACTGACCCGTGAAGATGTCGAGTCCCGGGTAGAAGAACGGACACGGTTCATCGCCGATCAGGGGGTAGAAGTCTACGCCCCGAACCAGGAGGAGATGAAGCAGTTCCGTGAACTGGGCCAACCTTCATTCATTGAATGGTTGCGCGGCCGTATCGACGAACAATGGGTCGACCTGGCCATCTCATCCGCCGAAGAGGCGAACAAGAGATTCGGGCAATAGACGATGTCACAACACGGTTCAAGACTCGAAAAGTATCTATCCATACTGGAACGTGCCGGGATGATTATTGCCGGCACGTTGTTTTTGTTCAACATCCTCAACATCGTTGTCGCGGTTTTTGCCCGCTACGTGGTTAGGAGCAGCTTCATCTGGACCGCCGAGCTATCGCAGATGGTCATGGTCTGGATGGTACTCTTCGCCGCCACACCGGCCCTCACCCACGGCGAACATATGAGGATAGACCTGCTTCTGAAGTACCTACCGCCGAAGGTCCAGAGTGTGCTGGCTATCCTGAGACACGCCTTGATAATGGGGATCAGCCTGTTTATGACTTTGTGGGGCTTCAGCTACGCCAATTCCCTGTGGAAAATAGTCACCATGGGCTTGAGAGTACCCAAATCGATCCACCTCTTCGCCCTACCTATCGGAATGGCCCTCTTTTTCCTGGTCTACATGCTTCTTCGATTGACCGGTAAACCGGAGCTTCATTCGCACAAGGAGGGCGTGTAGCGATGACCCTGACGATGATCATTGTATTCTTTTTTCAGATGGCCATAGGCATTCCCCTCTTCGTCGCCCTGCTGGTGGCTGCCCTGGTGGGCTTTTTCATCATGGGGGATTTAAGCCTCTTGGGAAAGATTCCTCAGCAGTTCTACGGGGGAATGAGTACTTTTTCTCTGATGGCGATCCCTTTCTTCATATACGCCGGTTCACTTATGAACGTCTCCGGACTCACCGACCGTCTTTTGAGGTTCACCCAAACTTTAGTAGGCCATTTTCGGGGTGGACTGGGCTATGTAAACATCCTGGCCAGTATACTTTTTGCCGGGGTGAACGGCTCCGCCGCCGCCGACACTTCAGCTCTCGGCTCCTTACTAATTCCCGCGATGGAGAAAGACGGGTATCCCAAGTCCTACGCCGCCGGCCTGACCGCCGGTAGTTCTCTGATCGGACCGATCATCCCCCCGAGTATCTTTATGATCCTCTACGCCAATATGACCAACACTTCCGTGGGGGGGCTTTTCCTCGCCGGCATCATACCGGGCTTGCTGCTGGGTGCGGCGTTCATGCTCATGAATTACTACTGGAGCTGGCGGCACGGTTTCCCGGTGCGCTCCGAGGCGGCTGGTATCTCGGAGATTCTCACCGCCTTTCTCTACGCCTTGCCGGCCCTAATTGCACCTCTGATAATCATCGGGGGAATAGTCTTCGGTGTGTTTACCCCCACCGAGTCGGGGGCTATTGCGGTCGCCTATATTTTGATTGTCGGCTTCTTTTTCAGCAAGAAACTCAACCTGAAAAACGTATGGGCCGCCACATGCGAGTCAGCCCGCCTGACCAGTTCGATTTTTTTGATCATTGGTGCGGCGACGGTTGTCGGATGGCTTCTCACCTTCGAGAGGATTCCGATGAAATTCGGCCTCTTCGTCAGCAGCGTCGTCGACAGCCCGCTGGCCATACTTCTCGTGCTTAGCGCTCTCACTTTCATAATTGGTATGTTTATGGAGGAGGTAGCTTCGCTGGTTCTGCTTACACCGATCTTCGCTCCCCTGGCATTACAGGTGGGTATCGACCCCTTCCATTTCGGTATCGTCATGGTCTTGAATATCACCATCGCGTTGATCACTCCGCCTATGGGCGCCTGCGTCTTTATTGCCTCGGCGGTGGGCAAGGTAGATTTGGGAGATCTGTTCAAGCATATTTGGCCCTTTGTCGCGGTGGCTTTGGCGGTCCAGGTTTTGATAATTCTGTTCCCCTTTTTTACCACCGCCCTCCCCAATCTTTTAATTTTTTAGGCCAGTGTATAGACGAGTTTAGTCATGGGTTTGGATACAATTAAGCAAGCTATTCCTCCGCAGGCAAGTACTCAATGGCAGGGTCCCTCGGAGGTACAAATCGAAGAAAATGGTGAACCCCTTGTTCCGGCGGGCAGCTATCCCGAGAGGATCATCGTCCGAAGCGCCTATTACGAACAAAATTACCCCCACGCCCTTTCCGAGGTTTACCTCAGACGGGGGCTTTTCGAGCAGCTGGTCCTTGCGGCGGACACTCTCCCCCCCTCCTATCGCTTGGTGCTTTTCGACGGCTGGCGTCCCGTGGAGCTGCAAAAGCTTCTGTTCGACGAGTACGTGGAGGAAATTCTGTGCGAGCAAAAGAATCTCGACCGAGCTGAAGCGGAAAAGCGAGCCTCGGTCTTTGTCGCTCCGCCCTCCACCGATCCGGCGCAGCCCTCCCCTCACGCTACCGGAGGCTCCGTCGACCTGTCCATCGTCGACCAGAGGGGAGAGCTCCTGGATATGGGTGGGGCTTTCGATGAAAAGAGCGAACGTTCTTTGACCCGCTATTATGAAGCAGAGGCAGAGTCCAAGAACTCCTTGGCCCGGGACAATCGACGCATGCTCTACCACTGTCTATTTAGAGCGGGTTTTAGCAACTACCCTGAAGAGTGGTGGCACTACGACTTCGGGAACCAGAACTGGGTGTACTACCGTGGATTTCTGGATCCCCAGTGCCGGGTAAGTAAGGCTCGTTACGGAATCACCCAGCTTTGAGGGGTTTGATAAAAGAAGAGATGTCGTAGACCTTGGACTGCCCGGTTCGACCTTTCAGCTTCACCGAACGCTGATACTTGGAAGCAATGGATATTCCCATCCTTCGGCGAGTCATTTCGGACAGCACGATTCCTCCCGCCGGAGCCAGCTGTTCCAACCGAGAGGCGATGTTGACCGTATCGCCGATCAAGGTGTTGTCGTAGCGGTGGTTTCCGCCGACGTTTCCCCGTATTACCGGTCCCGTGTGAATACCTATCCGAAAATATATCGACTCCATTTCTTTTTGGCTCCTGCGGACGTTGAGGCTTTTGATCTCTCGCTGCACCATAATCATGGATTTGACCGCGCTCTCGGCGGTAGGAAAAACGGCCAGAAAAGCGTCGCCGATAAATTTGTCTATATCTCCGGCGTATTGGTATACGTATCTGCTCACGATCTCAAAGGCGGTGTTGAGGTACGCGATCACGTGCTCGGGGTTCATTCGCTGGGTTCTGGGGGTAAACTCCTTCAGATCTCCAAAGACGACGGTCAACTCGAGCTTCTCCTCGGGTATTTCGATCTTCTGCTGGTGCGCAAAATCCTTGGCAATATCCCAAAGGGTCTGGGGAACGTAGTCCTTGATCAGATCCAGCAGAATAAAATCCCGCACCGCTTTCTCCTGCAGGTCGGATATCTTTTTCATCCTGATACCGTTCATCATGTTTGCCCTCAACAGAGGCCGTATATGCGCCGCCAGCAGATCCGGTACTGCGCGCTGCTCCAGGTAAGCGTCAAAACCGGTATCAAGCACCTCCCGTATGGCCTCCTTGCTGCGCTCCCGTATAATTCCCAGGGCTGGAATGTGGTTGACCGCCTCGTCGCTTTTGAGCTCTCGGATAAAATCCGATATCCCAGGTAATTCCGTTTCGGCTATGATAAGAACCGTACTGTTTTCAAAAAAAATTTCCTGCCCTTCATCCAAGTCCCAGGCTTTTCGAACCGTCAGCTCCTGGCCCTCGGGGGCTTCGGCCGCGAGTTCTTCAATTGGGTAGTTACCATGACCAATAATCAAAATTACTCCAGGCATATGGCAAGTACTTTAGTTTTTTCCTTAACCTCAGTCAAGTAATAATTTAATTTGAAAAACCATATTCCTCCTCCCCCTCTCTCACTTTTCGTACTGCTTGACAGCCTCTCTTTTGGCACATATATTGACGCATAATGAGGAAGGAACTTGAAACCGCTTCTCTACCGCTTGTTCTGCCGCGGGCAATTCTAGGCGGTGTACTCATGGGGCTGGCCAACTTGGTGCCCGGAGTCAGCGGGGGGACCATGCTGTTGGCCTCTGGGGTTTATACACTATTTATCAGTGCGGTTGCCGACCTCTCGACCTTCCATTTTCGATGGCGTTCTCTTCTCATCATCGCAACCGTAGCTTTGGCAGCAGCGCTGGGGATACTTCTTTTAGCCGGTCCGATCAAAGATCTGGTGATAGGATATCGATGGATAGCCTACAGCCTGTTTATCGGTCTCACCTTAGGGGGAGTTCCTCTGCTCAAAAGAATGATCGGATCCGTTTCTAAAAAGGTCCTCTGGGGAACCTTAACAGGCTTCGCCACAATGGCCCTCCTCTCCTGGGTTCAGCACTACAGTGCCCTGGATGGGACCGCCTCTAGCGGCAATTGGCTGATGCTGCTGGTTGCCGGCTTGGCCGGAGCCAGCGCAATGATCCTCCCGGGAATCAGCGGAGGCTACCTTCTGC
>DSBN01000054.1 GCA_011046055.1 Sediminispirochaeta sp.
GTCGAGAATCTCTTTTATAAATATCAAAAGTATGCTCCCGGAGCTGACCTCTCCCATCTTTTGCCTGGTCGCTGAAATCGTAACCCAAAAGCCGCTGTCTTCCCGCGATATGCCGCACCTGCTGCCACTCCAATGTCCGGGGCGGGCGGAGAAACAGATGGTACCAAGCCTCCTCGGAATTACTCGTTCCGGGTATGGAGAGATACGCCCAAGAGCGAGTCGGCGAGGGATCGTCGAAGTTTTCAAAGGGGGCGAGACTGAAGGTCGGTGATCGCTCGGTCGTATCGGTGACCACGGCCATCCCGTATTCCCGGGTTCTGTACAACAAGAACTCACCCTGCTTATAAATCTCCGCCTCTCGCCGGATGAATTTTTCAAGAAAGCTTAGGTCTAAGCTCCGAAACCACCGGGTGAAGTCCCTCGCCCTAGGAGCTATGTCAAAGCCGTGGTGCTTGCGAAAGAGGGCAAGACCCACGGAAAGCATTTGAACCGTACTGGCCTGCATCCGAGTACTGCCGGAGAGCACCTGAGGACCGGTGGTGAGATTCAGCTTCTTTATACGCGGGTTGTCGATTACACGTTTTGAACGCTCCACCGTTGCCCTCAAAACCTCGTCGGGGTTGCAGTAGAGAAGATATGGCATTCTCTCGGCGACCTTCGCCGCCTCCTCCACCGTGCCCAGTACAAAGGGGGTCTCTCCCCCCTCGGTTATGGCCAGTAGAAGATCTCCCGATCCAAAGCCTAGTTCCTTCAACTGAGCCACCCCGTATTCAGGATGATCCTCAAAATCCTCTATCGCTTTCACCAGGGCCAAATCCCCGCCAGCCATAAAGGCAAGTACCGAATCGACCCGCTCATCATCAGGTCCACCATCCTCGAAGCTATCAAGCTCCCGCCAAATACGTTCCAGGGTCAGGGCCAAGCGTCCCGTTGCACCACAGCCGCTGAGAAATATCCTCCCCCCCTCAGCAAGGGTATGCTCTATATCACTGGCAAGCAGCTCGATCTCTACGGACTTCCGGGCGACCAGGTCCAACACAGCCTGATCGATCTCTTTGATCACCGCGATGGCCTTTTGGATGTCCTTCTTAGCCCAATCCGACAGGTGACGTGTCCGCGGGTGACTCTGCTCAGTCTGCAAAGCTCCCAGCTTGAACATATCGGCAACATTCAAATACTCATTGGCCTTTCGCATGGCCTCTTTCCGCCTTTGCACCCAAACCTCCTCAATCGGTGATCGACGAAGCGTATAGTGCAGCGCCGATCGCCCCGGCGCCGCTGCCCAGACTCGCGGGGACGATGTGACAGCCCTTGGATATCTCTTGCACCGCGTACTGGGGTAGTTTCTTCTTCAAGCTTCGGAGGATCGGATCGGCGCTCTTCATCACTCCTCCACCCAACACAAGCTTCTCCGGAGCGAGAATATTTATCAAGGCTCCCACCAGCCGGGCCAGACGATCGACTGAGATCTCGTGTACGGTACGAGCCAGTTCATCGGTTGGATAAAAATCTTGGTACATTCGCTCAGCGCTGAACTCTCTCGCCTCCTGTCCGTTGGCGATTATCTCGGAGTTTTTTTTCCTCAAAAATTCCGCGAGGGGAGAGTCGATGCGGTCTGCCTCCTCTTGGGCGAGTCGCACCATACCTGTACCGGAGCTGTAACGTTCCACACAACCACGCTTGCCGCAAGGACAGGGAGCTCCACCAGGTTCGACCACCACATGCCCTACCTCTCCGGCCAGATGAGCGGTACCTTCATAGATATTTCCATCTATTATCAGCCCACCCCCGATTCCGGTCCCGATAAAAATGCCTACTACGTTACGGCGATCTCTGGCCGCCCCTAGCCGTGCCTCGGCTAGAGTGGCTAAGCTTCCGTCGTTTTTCACAATTGGCGATCGATCACCCAAAGTTCCAAACGATCCTCCTGGAGATTGGTTGCCCCAGCCCGGAAGATTCACCGCATCTCCCCTGATCCTGCCCTTTCCATCCACCAGACCGGGAGTTCCAATACAGACCGCGGTCATCGCTCCACGCAGTCTCTCTTCCCGTTCGATGATCCCCGAGAGAGAGGAGAGAATTGCCTTTTTATCACCCGGTGTCTCCTCCGTTTCCACGGGGGTGAAAGCGCTATTCTCCAGTACGGTCCACTTAATCGTAGAACCACCCAGATCGATTCCCAGATAACGGCTCATTTTGTCTCCGCCCTCAATTTAGAGATCACATCGTTCCAGGTCGGCATTCCCTCGGGACGGGTGCGTCCCACTTCGGGGAGAAGAAAAAGTCTCTCCAACAGCATGAACGCCGCTCCGGCGGCAACCGCGCTCTCCCCGAACCGGGCCGCATCGATGGGAATCCCCGAAACTTCGGGATTGATGAAGCTTCCGGCCATGCGCTCACTGAGTATTCTTTTCATCTGACCCTCGTACTCCAGTAGATCACCAGCGTAGACCACCCGCGCCGGACTCAGGAGCGAAACTCCCAAAGAGAGATTTTGAAAGAGCTCTTCCAGCATTTCTTCAATAAATCTCGATTCATCCTCCGCCTCTCTTCCACCGTGAACGCTACCCAACTGTCCGGGGGATTCGGTGTGCCAACGGTAGGAGTGAAACTCACCGGCGGCGAAGTTTTCTCCATAACGAACCATCCCGTCCATCACAATCCCACAGCCGATACCAGGACTCGACTGCAAATGTCTCCCTTGCAGGTCGCGGTGCATCTGCAGCAACACGGTAATGAGATTCTCATACGGCTTTTCCGGCGATCCGTCGCTGCTCTCTTCGGCGGCGATCTCCCCCCAAGCAATACAGTTGGCGTCGTTTTCGACCAAGATGGGTAGTTCGTATTTCTCGGACAGAGGCCTCGTATAATCCATATTTTCCACATCGAAGGCGGTGGAGCGGAGGATCCGCCCTTTCACCGGTTCGATGTAGCCGGGAATGCCGACCCCGATCCCGATCACCGGCAGATGAACGCTCTCGACCTGTTGTCGAATCTCTTGAAAGACCGAATCAAAAGCCGACACTGGATCGGGATGCCAGGATTTGCTTCTTCTATCTTCCCGGATGGTTCCGGTCGAACGGGATATTTCAGTTCCGTCGATATCTATAATGACCGATTTGTAACGGCTGGGATCCAGTTCAACGCCAACGATGCAGGCGGTCTCTTTTTTCAACTCCAACTTCATCCTTGGTCGACCGCCCTTGGTCTCGGAAGGGACCAGATTGCTCTCGTTGAGTAATCCCACCTCGAGTAAATCGGCGACGATCGTACTCACCGTCGATTTGGTCAATCCCAGAACTTGGGAGATCTCCGTTCTACTGATTGGGGATCGGTGACGGATCTCACGCATCACCAGGGCTATATTGGCTGCTTTCTGAAAACTTTGGTTCCCTCTAATCATACATCGTCCTTTGATTCCGCTTTGGTTCTGAGCTCCCGGGAGTAGCTAAAGAACTCCTCCATAGACATGGACTTTATAAATGCCAGCCCGCGAGTCGCCCTAATCAGAGCGCTGGGGTGCTCGTAGAAGAAGTCCCGTCCCAGGCATCTTACCAGATTTTCGTACTGTTCTACCTGAATTTTTTGTGTTAACAGAGAAAATGGACCTTCAAACTCATGGCTGGGAAATGAGGCATCTTTTTGACTAATATAGGTATTTATAAAAGCACTGTGCTGCAGAGTCATCATATTCAACGACACCGGGACATACACATTCGCCTCACTCGGGTGAAACCTGTACCAAACGTTACGATACCCGATCACCTCGATATCTTCCCTTCCCGTCTCATCTCGATAGACCCTCAACGCTTCGGCGAGGGATTGAAGCACCTTATAATGCGTGTCGGGACCGCTGGCCTCGGGGTCGAAGGCAACGGTTACCACGTCGGGTCTTATGCGGTGCAGCAGTGAGAGCACCGGCTTCACATCACGGTTCACCGAAGGCTCCTCGGTGAAAATCTCACCCTTATAGAAACCCAATCGCAGATGCTCGATCGACGATGAGTCCCAGCCGAAATAGCCCCACAGACAGGCCGATTCCCACTCTCTGACCATCCCCTTCAAAGTTTGGATATAGGGGAGGTCTTTTTTCCCCGGGTATTGAGTCTGAAAGTAGTTCATCAACTCTTCGACCCGATGCAGCAGATTCTCCGCATCGGTATCCTCGAAGACCTCGGTGAGGTCACGGTAAAAACGCCGAAGGGTTCCCTCCTCCTGTCTATCCTTCGACTGGGTGGCTAATCCGTCCAGGTAGATCCATACATCATGATCCTTGAAATGACCGTTCTCCAAGTCAAAATACCCCTCATCGGTGAGTCGACGGAATTCGTATTTGTCGCTCTCCAAGGCTCTTTTCATCGAACTGCAGAGCTTGTACATATACGTATTAGTCACCGAAGTGAAACCGCTGGTAAAGGTAGCAAAATAGTGACTGTTGCTGTGCTCCCGTATATGACGTACCACAAAAGGAAGGTAGCCGAGCATGACGTCGTCGTGGTGGGGTTCTGTGTGGAGAAATCTTTTGTTCTTTCTTATTCTCATCCCCGCTACTATTTTTTCTTTCAACTCCGCCTCTACTTCCGAGTTTATCTGAGCGGGAGTCTGGGAGCTCTTTTTCAATAACTCCGTTCCAAAAGGGTCCGACCGATACTCTTTTGCCGTCAGCTCGGATATTCTCTGGCCTTTTTTTACCGCCAAGTCGACCACCATCTGCTGTCGACGTTCCGGAGTGAGCTCGGACTCCCGCTCAAAAAGATCCAGCTGCCTTTTCATTAGGCCCTTGGCCGCCCCTCTGGTTACATAGAAGCAGGCGTTTTTCAGATCATGGAGGACCGTAGCCGGATAGAGAATACCGCGTTCGCTCTGCACCGCCTCCGCCACAATCCTTGATTTTGCCTCACCGGCGGCCATAATGATGGCGGTACAGTCCTTGTTGAAGGTGATCGTAGAAAGGCCTATGGTGATGGTTCGCCGCTTTTTCGCCACCTCTATTCCGCCGAGGTCCCCAGCGGATGCGGCTTGCGTCTCGTAGTTGATCGGGCTTAGTCGGGTGGTAGAGTAGAAATCACTCCCCCGGACGTTGAAGGCCACATGTCCGTCAGGGCCGAGACCTCCAAGGAAAAATCCGATTCCCCCCATCTCCCGGATCTTTTGCTCGTAGGAATTACACCACTGATCGACACGAAAGATCACCTCTTGTTGAAGTTTTTCTCGACGAGTCCTTGCATGACGATGGCGGAGGGTGAGATCGACCGCATCGTCCCCCCACACGTTCTCTATCTCCGTACCTTCGGGCAGTCCGATCTGTTCTCCGTTTATCAAGAGAGCTTTGTGCGGGTCCATGCCGAAACCCTCCAGGTAGAACTTGTTCACATAATGGAAAAAGCTGTTGGTATGCCGCGGATTGATCGGATAAAACTCATCTATCTGGACAAAACGAAGACTCGCCATCTCCGGCTTGACCTTCGGATCCAGCCCCCACCCTCCTACCTCTTGTTGGACCTCTTTTTGATCCCAATTATCTAAGAATCTATTGACTTCTCTAATAAAATATTGGGGCGTCTTCCCGGTGGGTAGAGAGACGACACCGCCGGGATTTTGTTGCACCCATTCGAGAAAACGCAGAGCCGTCAGTTTTCCCAGGTTGGGGAAGGTATCGACAACAATTACATCAATCTTCTCCGTATCCCGGTAGCGCCGTTTGGCGTTGTTCCTCTCCAAATACAGCTTTTCAACTTGAGATTGCATTGCTACACCTCTTTACTCGAAGCACGACTTCGACTCGAGAACCACCGGTCTGTCCGCCGCCGGGTAATTGATGGGACAGTTAGCCAGCGGCATATTGTTTGTTCGTTGCACAAACTAATATCTATATTACACCTATTATCAAGCCCCGTCAAGCTGTATTGCACTACCCCCTTCTTTCGTCGTACAGTCATTGTCATGAGCGACGATACCACCTTCGAGCGTATCGAGACAAAAAAAATATACCGACGGGTAAACGACCAGATACAGCAGTTGATTCTCTCGGGTCAGCTAAAAATCGGCGACCGACTACCGGCGGAGCGGCAGCTGTCTGAACAGCTCGGAGTCAGTCGCAACTCTATCCGCGAAGCCCTCCGTTCACTGGAGATACTCGGTCTGATAGAAAGCAAACAGGGCGAAGGTAATTTCATCGTCGACCGAATCGCCGAGAGCTTTTTCGAACCACTCTCTATCCTGTTCAAACTCCACGACGGGAACTTCCAGGACATTCTCGAAATCAGACTTATCCTCGAAGTCGAAGCAGCGGCGCTGGCCGCGGAACGTATCGATGAGGATGCAAAAAGGCAGCTCCAGCTCTTGCTTGAAAAACTCACCGCCTGCACCGAGGAAAGGGACTGCGTCGAAATCGATCGAATGATTCACTACCGTATAGCCGAGGCCACCAAAAACTACCTGATCATTGTGTTTCTCGAAGGCATATCCGGAATTCTCACCCGACACATCAAAAACGCCAGAGAGGCAATTCTCTCGGCGATGCACCAGAGGGGTATTCTCATTGACATCCATAGCCGGGTGATCGACGCCATTATAGACAACGATCCCGACGCCGCACGCACGAGGATGCGCGAACACTTCCAAGCGGTGATAGAAAGCCTCTCCTTCGTCGACAACAACGAGCAACTCTGACCCTGGGTTTCTTCTACCGAAAAGAAATCACGAAAAAACTTGCGGTCCCTGGAAAAGGGGGTTAAAATATCCCGTAGTTAATGGTAGGACCACCCTACCATTAACCGCTTTTTCGAGATCGACTATCAGTACAGGAGTGAACAGACTTCAATGAAGATCATCGTTCCCATCAAACAAGTCCCCGAGACGGGCAATGTGAAAATGGATACAGAGACCGGGACTATAATTCGCGACGGCAGCGAGAGCATTATCAACCCTCTGGATCTATACGCTATTGAGACTGCCATCGAGCTAAAAGAGAAACACGGAGGAAGCGTCACTGCGATCAGCATGGGCCCTCCAGCAGCGGAGAAGGCCCTCCGTGAAGCTGTTGCCATGGGCTGCGATGAAGCCGTGCTGATCACGGACAGGAAATTCGCCGGCTCAGACACATGGGCCACCTCCTATACGCTATCGGCGGCCATCAAAAAAATCGGCCCGTTCGACTTCATTGTCGCCGGAGAACGGGCCACCGACGGGGACACCGGCCAGGTAGGCCCAAACCTCGCTGCTGCATTGAATCTCCCGATGGCCACCTTTATCAGAACCATAGATGTCGTCAAAGAAGCATCCGCCATTCAAGTAGAACGTCTTGTAGAGGAAGGCTACGAGCAGCTCGAACTCCCCCTCCCAGCCCTGGTCACCGTGGTGAAGGAGATAGCCTACCCCCGTCTCCCGACCCTACGGGGCAAACAAAGAGCCAAAAAAATGGAGCTCCTTCGATGGGGAGCGGATGACCTGGACCTGGATGTGACTAAAATCGGTCTCAAAGGCTCCCCTACCCGGGTAGTGAAGATTGTATCTCCACGAGTCACCAGAGAAGGAAGCAGGGTAGAGGTCAAAAACGAAGAAACTCTAGAAAAAGCGGTAGAGGAACTGCTGACCTTTTTGAATGAACGCGGCTTCCTCGCGGAACATAAAAGGCTCACCGAAGGAGAGAAAGGTGCATAAACAGGCATTGTGGACAGTAGCCGAGCTCGAAGGAGCTCATCTAAGAGATACTTCCTTTGAAATCATCGCTCGGGGTCGTAGACTCGCCGACAAACTGGGGGTCCCATTGATCTCTATCGCCATCGGCTCGGGGATAGAAGAGGTCGAACTACAGCGCCTCATCCACCATGGGGCCGATTCAGTGGCGGCGGTCGACACCGGGGCGCTTCAGGGGTACCAGACGGAGACCTACAGCAACGTCCTCACCTCGTTGATCGAACGCTACGAACCTCAAATAGTCCTCGCCGCAGCTACGGTCAACGGCCGCAGCCTGCTGCCCCACGTGGCCATGCGTTTACGAGCCGGTCTCACAGCCGACTGCACCGAACTGGATATCGAAGAAGAAACGGGGAACCTCCTGCAAACCCGACCGGCCATTGGGGGCAATATTTTAGCCACCATCAAGACTCCCGAAGCAAGACCGCAAATGGCCACCGTTCGTCCACGGTCTACGCTCCCCCTTCCGGAAGACCCCAAGCGTCGCGGTGAGATCGAACGGATACCCTTCGAAGCACAATGGCACGATCGAAGGGTAAAAAAATTGGGCATGAAAGAAAACACCGTTGAACAGCTAAACATTCAAGCCGCCGAGATTATCGTCGCCGGAGGTCGAGGTATGAAAAAGAAAGAAAATTTTTCCCTCCTCGAAAAACTGGCCGCTGAGCTCGGTGGAGTAATCGGCGCCTCTCGGGAAGCTGTTGACCGTGCTTGGATCAGCTATCCGCACCAGGTGGGTTTGAGTGGAAAAACGGTAGTACCGGCGCTTTATATAGCCGTAGGGATATCCGGAGCGATCCAGCACTTAGCGGGAATGAAAACCGCCGGAGAAATTGTGGCCATCAACCGAGACCCCCAAGCCCCAATTCTGGAGATTGCCGACTTTGCCGTCGTGGGAGACCTCTTTCAAGTCCTCCCACGACTTATCGCGCGACTACGGGAGGAGAGACAGTTATGACATATCAGCGGGTGAGCGCAGCGATACTGCAGGAGTTGAGAAAAATCTGCGGTGAGGAGAACGTCTTTGTCGACCCGGAAAAGATGGAAGCCTACAGCCACGACGAAACTCCCGCCCAGGACTACGGTCACATGCCAGAAGTCGTCACCACCCCTACAACAACTTCGTCGGTGGCGGAGATACTCAAACTGGCCAACCGTGAAATGATACCGGTGACTCCGCGAGGCGCCGGCAGCGGTCTCTCCGGAGGTGCTATTCCGGTCTACGGGGGAATAGTCCTGTCCGTCGAAAAGATGAACCGAATTATCGAGGTCGACTATGACAACATGATGCTGGTGGTCGAGCCGGGGGTGGTGACCAACGATATCAACGACCTCGTCGGCGAGCGAGGGCTCTTTTTCGCCGGCTACCCGATGAGTCTGGAAACCTGTTTTGTCGGTGGAAACATCGCCGAAAACGCCGGCGGTGGGAAAGCGGTAAAATACGGGGTCACTGGTCAGTACATAACGGGGATGGAGCTGGTCACCCCAACGGGAGAAGTGATAGAACTGGGCGGAAAAATAATAAAAGATGTCTCCGGCTACGATCTAAAAAAGCTGATTATCGGCTCCGAGGGAACCCTCGGTATCGTCACCAAGTCCACAATCAGATTGACTCCCAAGCCTAAGGAAAAAACGGTCCTCCTGGTCCTATTCGCCGATATCGAAGGGGCTATTTCCATGGTTCCTAAAATCATGACCGGAGCCGGCATCATACCGACATCGATAGAGTTCATGGATCAGCTCTCGGTCCACACCTCCTGCAAGTACCTCAACGAGCAGCTCCCCTACCAGGACGCCGGCTCGATGCTCCTGATCGAAGTAGATGGAAGCACTAGAGAACGGGTCGACGAAGACGCGGAAGTCATAGGGGAGATGTGCTTTGACGGAGGGGCCTTGGAAGTCTACGTGGCTGACAACTATACAACCCAGGAGCGGGTCTGGAGCGTACGTCGAAACATCGCTGAAGCTTTCAAGGTCTACAGCCCCGAACAGAGTCTCGAAGACATCGTGGTTCCGGTGAACGCGATCGTCGAACTGATGAGGAGGGTCAACGAGATTTCTGAAAAATATAAGATTCAGATGCCTAGCTACGGACACGCTGGGGACGGCAACCTGCACACCACATTGGTGAAGCCTCCGGAATGGAGTCACGAGGAGTGGAGAAAAATAGAGGAGCAGATACTTCGCGAGCTCTACCGAGAGGTCAGAAGACTCGGCGGGAAGCTCAGCGGCGAACACGGGATCGGCAGCAAACGAAAGACTTTTTTCCAAGACTTCATCAACGAATCAGAACTCATGCTGATAAAAAAAATTAAATCTGCCTTCGATCCGAAGGGCATCATGAACCCTGGGAAAATTGTGGATTGAAAACAAGAGTGTCAGTTTACCCAGACGTTCTTGTAAACAATAGTTCAAGGAGGATTATTATGGCAAAAAAGATTTTGGCTCTAGCGGGAGATTTTGTTGAAGACTACGAGCTCATGGTTCCCTTTCAGTCACTTCAGGCGCTGGGGTATCAGGTTGACGTGGTCTGCCCAGACAAAAAATCGGGAGAAACGGTGCGGACGGCGATCCACGACTTCGAAGGCGATCAGACTTACACGGAGAAGCCTGGACACAACTTTGCCCTCAACGCCGATTTTGCTACGATCAAACCGGAGGAATACGA
>DSBN01000352.1 GCA_011046055.1 Sediminispirochaeta sp.
AAAGTATCCCGGTCCCGGGGTCGTCAAGATTCCCGCAGACCTCGTTCAGAAGCTCCTGCAGCTTCGGAACGAGGCTCTCGTCACGCACGACCGAGAATATCGTCTTGTTGTAGGGCTTGTTGCCCTTCATGAACTCCTTGAAGTCGGCAAAAAGCGGAACTTCGTAGCTTAGGTACCGGCCCATGCCCTCGGAGTCCAGAACCGTGGCTCCCGAGAGCCCGGCCTCTACGTAGGCGGCCAATACATCGTCGAGTAGCTCTTCCTTGTTCAGCACAAAAACCAGCAGCTTCATGCGCTTATTCTCCCCCGTCTTTCCAAGGAGTATAAAGCCCAATTGTTCCGAAGGCAACACCGATTTAACCCGTCTTATCGCTCTCGACTTCGCACCGGTAAGGAGCAATTCTCAATTTGGAAGTCATCAGACTTTCAAATTGAGAATTTGCTTTATTTGCATAGCAATAATTTGTGTTTCTAACTGTTGGAGGCATTCTCATTTTGGCAAGTGCACTTGCACTTGCCAAAATGAGAATTGCTAACCGGTAAGTGGCGAACTTGTATCGAAGGTAGAAAAAAGACTATTCTGTTCAGTAGTATGAGCATGAAAGATGAGTATCGCCGTTGCCTCCTCTGTCCCCGGCGCTGCGGGGTCGACCGCAGCGCCGGAGAGCTCGGATTCTGCCGGCAAGATGACAGGATCCGTTTGGCCTGCGCGACCAGACACTTCGGTGAGGAACCGCCCCTGACCGAGGGAGGCGGGTCGGGGACGCTGTTTTTCAGCGGATGTACGCTGCGCTGCGGTTTCTGCCAGAACGTCCAACTGAGCCGCTCCGAAGTAGGGGCCATAGTCGACGAAAACGATCTGGCGGAGATCTTTCTGGAAATGGAAGCTCGCGGGGCGAGGAATCTCAACTTCGTTTCGGCCACCCCCTTCCTGCCCGGGATCGAGGGGGCCTTGGAGAAGGCCCGCCACCAGGGGCTGTCGCTGCCGGTGGTGTGGAACGGATCCGGCTATGAGACCGTGGAGACGGTGCGGCGGCTGGCCGGATTTGTCGACATTTTTCTGCCCGATCTGAAACTCCTCGACCCGCCTCGCAGCGGGCGCCTCTTCGCCGCCCGCGATTACCCACGGGTAGCCGTTGCGGCGATTCGAGTGATGGTCGATGCGGCACCCCTGCGCTGGGAGGAGGGGGAGTTGAAGGGAGGGACAATAGTTCGTCATTTGGTACTGCCTGGCCTGATCGAGGAGAGCCTCCGCGTGCTGGAGTGGTGTGCCGAAAATCTTCGGGACCGGGCGCTGCTGTCATTGATGCTGCAGTTCTCCGTGCCGCCGGAGAGTCGGGGCCGCTCCGGGAGAAAGGCGGGCCTCGAGTACCGTCAGGTCCGGAGCGATGAGTACGATCGCTTGCTGCGCCAGCTCGACGACTTGGGTATAGAGGAGGGGTTTATCCAGGAGGCCGATGACGAAGAGGAGTGGTGGCCCAATTTCGAAGATCCCAACCCTTTTCCGGCGCAGTACTCCAAAGTGGTATGGAGCTGCAATGTCCCAGGAGGGTTTACTGAGGGCCGATGACCGAGCCGACGAAGCTCTTTTTTTCCAAAATAGCGAGGATATTGGGAATGTCCCGTCCGGCGGCGCTGATGACCCGCAGCCCTATCTCGGCACCCCGCCGAGCGGCCACCGGATCGAAAGGGAGGTTTCGCCCGGGACTCCACTGGTCGCCCACCATTTTGCGAAAATCCGCCCAACTGATCTGATCGATAGGGCGAGCCTCGGGATCGGTCTTGGGGTCGGCGGTGTAGATCTTTTCGATGTTCGAGAGGTTGATCACCGTATCGGCGCCGAAGCGTTCGGCCAGCACCACCGCGTCGTTGTCGGTAGAGAAGCCGGGCTTCCAACCGGCGGCGATCAGTACGCGGCCGTGAAAGCTCTCCACCGCCGTCGGGTCGATCACCACCTCATTGCGGCAGTACTCCCCGAACAGCGCCTTGAGCAGGCGGGCGTTGAGCCGCGTGGCGGCGATGCCTATCCAGTCCTGCTCTTCAGCCGAAGCTTCGTCGACCACGCTGCGGTAGGCTTCCTGGTACTGCCGCGCCGGAGCCCCGCCGCCGCTGACCATGATCAGTTTTCTGTTTTCGTCCTCCTGCAGGTAGGAGACAATGGCTTGGTGGAATTTTTTCAAAAAATCCACATCCGGCTGGTCCGGGGCGATAATGGAACCGCCTACGGAAATGACCTGTACATCTGCAGTGCTCATTTATGCTCCCGCTTTTTCCATCTGGTTTTCGGTGAAGTATCTCTTGCGTACCCACAGATCTATCAGCAGGTAGATCGCGTATGGAATCAGGGCCATCAACCAGTAGCCGATGGTCTGGAATACCAGGAAATAGCCGCCGATTTGGAAATCCGTGAAGGGCATCTGAAGAACCCGCCAGGAATAGACGTTCAGATTGAGGGCTTCGGTGATCAGCCCGACCGGGGTGACCACCACCACCATCGCCAGGAAGAAGGCGCTGAGCTCGCCCATCTTGAGGCGCAGAAACAGCTGCATCCCCAGCAACAGGCTCAGCATGTGGTAGAGCAGGGCTATCGCCCACTCGAGGGCGTACTTGCGCACCTCGTCGGTCCGGTCGTAATGGGGGTACTCCCAGTATCCGAGCCGCATTCCCAGGCGATCGATGATCACGCAGGCCAAAAGGAGGAGGAGCGAAAATAATACTATGTCTCGAAACCGCCAGTTCTCAAAAAGGGTCTCCGTAGCTATGGAGTGGTAGAGGGCCAGCAGGATCAGAAACATTCCCAGGGAGAAGAGGGCGTAGAAATAGGGCAGGTCCAGTACGAAGTTTTGATACAGGGCGATGGTGAGGGTGAAGATGCCGATGACGAGGAGGAATGATCTGGTTTTCGACTCATCCACGCGGATTGTGTTCATAACAATACTTTATACGAGCGAGCGCAAACGGGCAAGAGGAGGCGGGTAGAAGCTCGTCCCTCCTGTGGACGTGCTGCCGGCAGCCGCGTATACTGGTGAGAGTTATGCTGCAGAGATTATTGGCCCTTTTGTGGCGCAAAAAACCGGAAGCCGACGATATCGTCGAGGAGAAGTGGTCCTCCGGCTTTTCACCGGTGAAAAAGAGGCGCTTTCAGGAAGAGCAGACCAAGGACTTTCGAGCCCTTCGTCAGAAGGGGCACCTGCTCCTGGATTTGAACAAAAAGAACCTCTTCGCCTGGACGGTCCAGGAACCCTACCGCTACCGCAATCTGGTAGTTGAGGCGGAGGTCTCTTTCGGGGAACGCAACGGCCACAGCGCCGCCGGCTTGATGTTTCGCTACAAGAACCCGGAGAACTACTACTACGCCCTGCTGTCGAACCGCGGTCAGTTCCGCTTCGACGTGGTCTTCAACGGCAATCCCAGCACCCTCATCCCTTGGCTGGATGTCCGTGATCCCGATGAGACCCGGCATTTCAAGCTGCGGGTGATCATCAATTACGACAACTTCGCCTTTTTCCTCAACGACCGGTGGATAGCCGAGCTCAAGGACGAGAGTTTCGACAACGGCTACCTCGCTTTCTGCGGGCAGAACTACGATGAATCCGATAAGGCGCGGTTCTCATTGGAGCATATTTTTTTAGAGTCGAGGCCCGTAGAGGTCGATGTCTGGTTTTACCGTTGGACACGGGTCATCCCGGTGGATCGGGAGCGGAGGATAGCCCTGGCTGAAAGACTCAGCGGACAGGGGCAGTTCACCCCGGCGCTGATCCAGCTTCGGCGGGCATATCACAAAAGCGAACCGGATGCTCACGGTGCCTTTCTCATCGCCGAAATATATTTGAAGCTGGAGCTTTACGAAGATGCCCTGCGCTATCTGGATATTTGTCTGAGCCAAGATCCGCGGCGGATCGACGCCCGGTTGGAGAGGGCCAACGTACTCTACCTGCTCAACCGTTTTCTGGAGGCTCGGACGCAGCTATCCGGTACTATCGAAGCCGTCGCGCCCAATCCGGTGGCTTGGAACCTCTACGGCAATATAGAGTACGCTTTGGGCAACTGGAACGAGGCGAAGGAAGCATATCATCGGGGTGTGCGACTAAACGCCGAGGAGCCGCTGTTCTTTCTCAACTACGCCCGAGCCTGCGATAGGGCCGGTTTGACGGAGGAAGCAAGGGGCGCTTACGCCGAGGCGGCCAGGCTCTTCTTCCGCCAGCAGGACTTTGGCGATCTGCCGGGTATTTTTAGTCGTATGTCCTCCCTGGACCCCGATAACGGTACCGTGAAAAGCGTGCGTGCCAAGCTCCTGTTCCAGGAAGGCCGCAGCGATGAGGCGGAGGAGCTCTTTCTCGATTTGATCAAAAAAGAGCAGGCGGAGAGCGAGATCTTTTTTCTTCAAGGACTTCTTCTGGCTCAAAGGGCCCGACACGAGGAGGCTCTGAAGTACTTCGATCAAGCTATCGAACGGCACGCTGATTTCTACCTCTACCATATGCGACGGGCCGAGAGTGTGTTCGCCCTGGGGGGAGACCCGGACCGTGACTTGACCCGGGCGGCGCAACTGAGCCCCGACGACCCCTGGGTTCACAATCTGGCTGGGCTGGTCGCGATGGAACGGGGCGAGTACCCCCGGGCGATCGAGTCTTTGAAAAGGGCGGAAGAGCTCTTGCCTGAGGAGGAAGAGATCAAGGTCAACCTTGCCGAAGTTCTCTACCGCTCCACGAGCCTGGAGGCGGCCCTCCAAGTACTCTCTTCGACGGGGGCTCTCTCGTGCAATCAGCGGGGCAACCTCTTCGCCGCCGAGGGGAGGATCGACGAGGCGGTGGATGAGTATCGCCGAGCGGTGCAGTTGGATCCGGAGGCGGCGGTGTATCGGGAGAACCTGGCCGCAGCGCTCTGGGAGGCGGGTCAGATCAACGAGGCGGACGAACAGCTGGCACGGCTGTTGGAGCTCAGTCCCAGCCGCCGGGCTTACGAACTCATCGGTCAGGTCGCCTACAAGAAGGGTGAATACCAGAGGGCTTTGAGCGCTTGGCAGGCTGCTTCGGACATCGAGCCGCCTTCTGATGGTCTCAAGCTGCAGATGGCCCGCGCCTTTTTTTATATTGGAGAGCCCGAAAGAGCTCGGACCTTGGTCGAAGAGCTGATAGACGGCGAAGTGTCCGCGGAGGCGGAGAACATACTGGAGCAGATTCGCCGTTTGACCGAAGATCGCTACCAGTGCGACCAGTGTGGGAGACAGTGGTGGGTTCCAAAAGACCTGCCTCCCCAAGGCAGCTTGAGGCTAGTCGGGGAGCCGCCCGATGAGATGCCCGCTGGACAGTGTCCGAGCTGCGGCAGGATCTACTGCGTCGCCTGCGCCAAGGAGCATATGATCGAGAACCGTTTTGTGTGCCCCCATTGCCAGGAGCGGCTCAAGCTGTTGAATGACGCTCTCAAGTATCTGGCGGCTTCGATTCTCGAGCAATACTCGGATGTTGACAAATGAGGTGCTGTGAGTATGATGGAGCATATGAAGATTAAATCGGCGTTCCTTCTTTTTGTACTTTGGACGTCTCCCATTATGTGGCTGACTGGACAGGAGATATTGACCTCCTCCGAGTTTTTTCGACAGGTCTCCGAGCACTACGGGACGGTCGAGGATTATCGCGGGCGGATCACCATCACCCACAACGAAGAAGTTATGGAGGGGCAGATCTACTACAAGAGCCCCAACCTGATGCGGATAGATTTTATAGAGCCCGAGGATCAGGTCCTGGTGGTGGACGGGGTGCAGATGATGCTCTTTCTGCCCCAGCATCACGTGGTGATGCGCCAGGAGTTGAGCCGTCACTCTGAGGCAGCACTGACCGGGATGGCCAGCGAACGGGGCTTGGAGCTGTTCAAGCAGAACTACAGTATCGCCTTCTTGGACGGTCCCGAAGCGGTGCCGCTCGATGAAGGTTCCGACGAGATGGTTCGCCAACTCAAGCTCGCCTGGCGTACTCCCGGGCAGGGTTTTCGGCAGATCGAAATGTCGGTGAACGAGAATATGATGATTCGCCGCTTAGTGGGGATTACCGACGGCTATGAAACCTTCCAATTTGACTTTGAGAATATTGAAATCAACCAGGATATACCGGACTCCCGATTCGAGTTCGATAATCCGCCGTCGGCGTATACGATAAACAACTTTCTGTTTGATCCGGAAGAATAAATTATGGAATCGATTGGAAAAAAGTTAAAGACCACCCGCGAAGAGAAGGGCTACTCACCGGACCAGGTCGCCCGGGATACCAATATTGCCCGAAGGTTCATCCTGGCGATGGAGGAGGAGAACTTTTCGGCGCTCCCCGGTGATACCTACTTGCTCGGATTTCTACGCAACTACGCCGACTATCTTGGGCTCGACCCAGAAGATATCGTCAACCTATACCGCAACATGCAGCTCCAGGAGCAACCTATCCCCATGGAGGAGCTCCTTCACGCCAAAAAACGCCGCCCCCCCCGGAAGGTTGTGCTCCTTGTTCTTGCCCTGCTCGTTCTGACCGGCGGCGGCTCCTACCTGGTGTACGAGCTTTTATTATCTTCTAATGGCGATCAGACCGCCACCGCCGAGGAGCAAGCGGCGCAAGTCCCCGAGGAAGGGGAGGGAGAAGATGAAGAGCTGGTTTTCAAGATGGAGGAAAAGATAGTGACCCGCCGTTTCAGAGAGGGAGAGCAAATTTTGATCGACTTCGGCGAGGGGAACATTCCCTTGAACATTCGAGAAGTCGACGGCGAAGTGAGCCTCGGCTCCCCCGAAGGGGAGTTGTCGCTCTCTCTGGGGCAAGAGGTGAGCCTCGACATGAGCCTTGATGGACGGGACGATCTGATGCTGGAAGTCCAAGATATCGACTCCCATGGGGGCACCGTGGTGCTTCGTCTTGACCGGGGTATCGCGGGAGCCGAGATCTCCTCCGATGAAGGAGAGGCCGGAGGGCTCGTCGAGCTGGGTACAAGTACCGTCAGCGAGCGGCGCCAAGAGCCTTTGACTATTGATCGGCGAGATACTCTGGAACCCTTTCAGCTGAATATCGAGTTTCGCGGCTACTCGATGGTCCGCTACCTTTTGGACGGTGAGATTCGTGAGCAGCGGTATTTCCGACGGGGAGAGAACTTGCGGCTCGACGTGGACCGCGAGGTGATGCTCTGGATCTCCAACGCCGGCAATCTTAACGCCCGGGCCGCCGGGCGGGAGCTGGATTTTGGCGGACCTGGAGAGGTGGCGGTCAAATTACTCCGATGGGAAAGGAACCAGGACGGCCAAGACTACGAGCTGCGTCTCCTTCCCGTGTATTGATACTGAAAATCAAGATGCAGGAAAGCAACAATAAAACTTTTTATATCGAACGTCTTGGTTGCGCCAAAAATCAAGTGGACGCCGAGTTTCTCTATGACAAGCTGATCAACGCGGGCTGGACCTACAGTGAAAAGGCTGATGAGGCGGAATTGATCATTGTAAACACCTGCGGCTTTATTCAAAGCGCCAAGGAGGAGAGTCTGGAGACGACTCTGGAGGCACGAAGACTCTACCCGGGGAAAAAAATACTGCTGGCCGGCTGCCTGGCTCAGAGGTACGGTCAAGAGCTGGCTCATAAGCTCCCGGAACTGGACGGGGTCTTTGGCAATCACGATCTGGACCAGATAGTCTCGGTGGCCGATCAGGTCGTCGAAGGCGCCCGACCGGTCCATATCCCCGAATGGTCCTTTGCCGAACGGCGTCGAAGTCGTCTCTTCTCCTCTCCCAACAGCGCTTATGTGAAGATCTCCGAGGGCTGCAACCACTTTTGCTCCTTCTGTGCGATCCCGATTATTCGCGGTCCCTTGAAAAGCGCGGCACTGGAGAGCGTGGTCGATGAGATCAAGGGTCTGCTGGACCGGGGAGTGGTGGAGCTCAACCTCATCGCCCAGGACCTGGCCTCCTTCGGCAGCGATCGAGGGGTACTGGAGTTTCCCCTGTTGCTGCGAAAAATATCCGAACTGCCCGGCGATTTCTGGCTGCGCCTGCTTTACATCCATCCCGACAGTTTTCCCATCGAGATTCTTTCGATCATGAGGGACGACCCTCGAATCTTGCCCTATTTCGATATCCCCTTCCAACACGCTTCGAGCAAAATCCTCAGCAGTATGGGTCGGGTCGGAAGCGCTACGGGATATCTCAAACTCATCGATAGGGTTCGAAACGAACTCCCCGACGCGGTGCTGCGCACCAGTTTTTTGGTCGGTTATCCTGGAGAGGGGAAGAAGGAGTTTCAGGAATTGAAGCGGTTCCAAAAGGATGTGGCCTTCGATTGGGCGGGAGTCTTTGTCTACTCTCGGGAGGAGGGTACCCGATCCTTCCGTATGGGAAATCCCCTGTCACGATCCTTCCAACACCGCCGGGCTGAAGGGTGGAAAAAGGAGCTGGAAGAGCTCCAGCGGGAGATATCCGGCCAAAGGATGCATAGATTTTTGAACCGGCAGCTGCGGGTTTTGGTGGAGGAAAAAGTAGAGGGAGAGGATCTTGCCCTGGGTAGGGCCTACCTGCAGGCTCCGGAGGTGGATGGGGTTTCAGTGATCCTCAGCGAAGCTCACGCTCCGGGAGAGTGGATCGACACCAGGGTGGTGAAGGTCAACAACTTCGACTTGGAGGTAGAGCCCCTGGATGAATAGACCCGAACCGGACTATCTAAACATGCTTAACCCCCAGCAGAAGGAGGCGGTACTGCACACCGGCAGCCCTTTACTGATCCTCGCCGGGGCAGGCTCGGGCAAGACCAGAGTAATTACCACCAAAATCGCCTATTTGATCGACCAATTGCAGATGGACCCGCAGTCGATCCTGGCGGTCACCTTTACCAACAAAGCCGCCGACGAGATGCATCAGCGGGTTTTGTCGATGGTTCCCGGTGCCAGCGGAGTCATGATCCGCACATTCCACTCCTTTGGAGCCTGGCTGTTGCGACGAAACGCCCCGCTTCTTGGACTGCACGGCAACTTTTCTATCTACGACGACGAGGACTCGCTGACGCTGCTGCACAGTCTCTACCCGAAGTACAAAAGACGCGAATTGAGCCCCTACGCCAGGATGATCAGCCGCGCCAAGGATTACGGCCTCGCCGCGGAGGATGAGCTGTGGCGGATCAGTCACGACCCCCTCCTTCCGGAGATGTTCGAAGCCTACGAAAAGCGGCTTCGGGAGATCGGCAACGCCGATTTCGGCGACTTGATAATCCGACCGGTGGAGCTGCTGCGCGACAATCCCGAGGTTCGTCAGAGAATACATTCGCGGTTTCGAGTGATCCTGGTAGACGAATATCAGGATTCCAACGTCGCTCAGTACCAATTGCTCAAACAGCTCACCGACAAAGATACCTACCTCTGTGTAGTCGGGGACGACGACCAGTCGATTTACCGTTTTCGCGGTGCCGAGGTGCGAAATATTATTGATTTTCCACGGGAGTTCGAAAACACCACCATAATTCGTCTCGAACGGAACTACCGATCTACCAAGAAGATACTCTCCGTCGCCTCGGATGTGGTAGCCCGGAACCGAGAACGTTTAGGCAAGACGCTCTGGACGGAGCTTGCCGAAGGCGAACGTCCGAAAATAGTCTACCTCGCCGACCAGGACGAGGAGGCTGATTTCTGCACCCGGCTCTTGGAGGACGGGAACTTGGAAGGGACGGCGATTCTGTACCGCACCAACGCCCAGTCCAGGAACCTGGAGACCAGTTTCCTGCGCCGCGGGATTCCCTACAAAATAGTGGGAGCTCTGAGGTTCTACGACCGGGAAGAGGTGAAGGACGTCTTGGCCTTGCTGTCGTTTTTTCTCAACCCCCGGGACGAGGTGGCCTTCCGGCGAATCGTGAACAAACCCAGTCGGGGCATAGGAGCAAAGACTCTCGAGCGGATTGCCCGGGAGGCGTACCGCGGCGACGGCGATCTGCGAGCCGCTCTGGAGGCACTGGTCTCTTCCCTCCCGGCCAAGGCCCGCGAGGGAGCTTCGACCTTTCTCGGCGCGCTGCAGCAGATGGATTCGAGTCTATCTGAGGAGGACCTGTCGAAATTTATCAAGAAGGCGGTCCGGGCTTCGGGGATACTGGAGTATCACCGTCAGCAGGATGAGATCGCCCTGACTCAGAAGGTCGAAAATATCGAAGAGCTGGCCGGCGCCGCCGCCAAGTACCCCCGGGGACGGGAGGGACTGTCGCAGCTCTTGGAGGACCTGGAGCTGGACAGATCGAGGATCGCCGATCAAGATCCGGCCGCCCAACCGGGGGTGACCCTCATCACCATGCACAACACCAAGGGGCTGGAGTTCGACCGGGTGAT
>DSBN01000233.1 GCA_011046055.1 Sediminispirochaeta sp.
AGAAAATGAAATTTTACCTAAGTAAATGAAGCAAATTCTCAGTTTGGAAGTCAGAAGACTTCCAAACTGAGAATTGCTATAAACGCCCGCCCCGTGGGCCGAATGGTGCCGGACTGACCCTTTCTCGGCAGCGCTTTTTTTACTATACTCCATGGGTATGGATCGTCGCAAACCTGATCATTACACCCAGAAGGCAAAAAAGGCGGGCTACCCCGCCAGGTCGGTCTACAAGCTCGAGGAGATACAGACCAAATACCGCCTCTTGCGTCCGAAACAGCGGGTCCTGGACATCGGCGCCGCTCCGGGCAGCTGGAGTATGTACGCCGCCGAGCAGGTCAGCCCTCAAGGCTCGGTGGTCGCCGTCGACCTGCAGGACTGTCGAATTCCCGATTCCTACCGGCAGATCACCATTCTCAAAGGGGACGCATTCTCCCCGGAGCTGACTGAAGCGATAAAGGCTCGGGGTCCTTACAACGTGGTACTCAGCGACGCCGCGCCGGCAACCACCGGCAACCGTACCATCGACAGCACCGCTTCGGCGGCCCTGGCCGAGCAGTGCCTGCTCCTCGCCCCGTCTATTCTGCGTCCTCCGGGAGCCCTGGTGATCAAAATCTTCCAGGGGGGCGAGGAGCAGGAGTTGATCCGTAGACTCCGCCAAATCTTCAAATCAGTCAAACCCTTCAAGCCCAAGTCCAGCCGCAAAAACTCCTTCGAAATATTCTTGATTGCCACCGGACTGAAGTCGGAGGCGGTTCGATCCGATAGAGAGAAAGAGGAGAGTCTTTGAAACGTCAACACAAGAAAAGCCACGGACTGCTACTGGCGCTGCTGGTACCGATATTTTTAGCCTCCTGTCAGAGCGTGGGGTTTTACGAGCCGCCGGTACCCGGAGACCTAGAGCCTGTTCAGAGAAAGCTGGTCCAAGGAGCCCATAGGCTCCGGGGGGCACGGAGAATCTCCGTCCGCGGGCGGAACTTTCCCGCCGATTGTACCGGAACGGTGCTGGCACTCTACTGGTACGCCGGTATAGACCTGAGCTCCCCGCTGGCTGACTACCAGGGCAACGGCGTAGCTCGACTCTACCATTTTCTGGAAGATGCGGGGATGCTTCATCAATCCAGCAATCCCGCCCCGGGGGATATAATCTTCTGGGACAACACCTACGACCGCAACAACGACGGCAAACCCAACGACTACCTCACCCACACGGGCATGGTGGTAGAGACCAAGGCCGACGGCACAATAGTCTACGTCCATCACAACTACCGCAAAGGGGTGGTCTTCGCCAGGATGAATCTACAACGACCGGATGTCTACACCGAAGAAGTCGGAGGTGAAGTCAGAATAGTCAACTCACCGATGCGGATGCGGGGCTCCCCGGAGTACCACAGCTGGCTGGCCTCACAGCTCATCCGGGATTTTGGTCAGGCCTGGTTGGCATTTTAGAAGTCACGAACCTCTTTTTCCAGCAGCTCCACCACGTCCTTGAACTTGGGCCGGTTCTCCTCGTCGATATCCATCAGGGCCCGATGAGCATCCAGGAGCATACGGAGGTCCTCTTGGCGGCCCCGCTGCTCGTCATCAATCTCGTCCAGCGCATCCACTTCGGGCACCTTGTCGACGATGGTAAAAAGCTTATCGAATCGTACGCTCTCGAGGATCGCGTTGATATCCTCGTTGGGTGAGACGATACTCACGTGCATATCCTCCCTTCCACGAGCCCGCCCGGCAATTTTGGCAATCAAACCCAGATTGGTACTGTCGATATAATCGCTCTCGGACAGATCGATTACTACGTTGGAGAACCCCCGCTCCAACAGACTTTCGACGAACTGATCAAAGCCCGAACTGAAAGTGTACTTGAGGTTACCCACCATTTTTATATAAGTTATACCGTTTTTCTCGGCGAAAAAGTACCTACCCCGGGTCATGCAAGACTCCTGTTCAACAGGAGGAAGGTCACGTCGTCGGGAAAACTGAAATGTTTGGTCATTCCGAGCCCATCGGTGATGCGATCCAAATTCATCTCCCCCTGTTCGAATATTCCGGCGATCATATCGCGTTTCTCTCTGATGCTCCCGTTGTGCAGAAGCTCCAGTATCCCGTCGGAGATGACCAGCAGCGAGGCTTGCCGGCCTATCTCCGCCACCTCTTCCACAAACTCCGGACTCTGAAACATCCCCACCGGCGTCCCGCTGTGGGACAGGGGGATGGTTCGTTCGCCGTCTCGCAGCAGCGGCGGTGGGAACTGACCGCAGTTGCTGTACCGCAGAGTATTCTCTTTTTGATCCAGAACTCCATAGAAAATGGTCAAATACTTGCCGAAGTTCTCCCGTAGCAGCTCGCTGTTGAGCTTGTGCATCAGCATAAGGGGTTTCATGACCAGATGGTTCCCCTCGTTCCAGTAGTTCTCCAGCTGCGTGTCGATAAAGTTTTTCAACAGAACCGTTATAAAGGCCGAAGAGATACCGTGACCCGAAACATCGGCCATATAGAAGCCGACCCGCTGGGGGTCGATCTCGAAATAGTCGAGGAAGTCCCCGCTGAGGTACATCGACGAGTAGACTCGGCTGGAAAAAGTCGTATCACCGTAGCTCTTCAGACTCTCGGGAAACAGCTTCTGCTGCATCCTGCCTCCGGCGGCTTGATCGCTCTCCAGACGAGAGATATAGGAGCGTAGCTTCAGATTGGCTTCCGAGAGGGCTTGTGTTCGCTCGCGAACCTTCTTCTCCAAGTTGTGCTGGAGCTCGTTGATTGTCAGTAGATTGGCGTAGGAACGAAAGGCGGAGACCAGTTCTCCTCGCAACCGGTAAAACACCGAGGGTCCCTGGTCGCTTATTCCGACCACATCGTACTCTCTGGCAATCTCCTCATGAAGAAGTTGGTCACCCGTCTTCGAACGGATGATAATCCGCAGCTCCCCAAAACGCAGTTCGTGTCTGATCGACTCCAATAAGCCAAGCTCGGAGTTTTCGAAGGTCCCCGAGTCTCCTCCGATCAGGGCGACGGAAATCTGAGCGTTCTTCCGAAGGATCTTCAACGCCTCTTCGGGGGAGTACGCGTCCATTATCTGAACCTGACGATCCAGAAAGCAGAACCCCTCCAGCTCGTTCTTCGTCCGACGGTGCTCCCCCTCATCTCCGTCCACAATCA
This sequence comes from Sediminispirochaeta sp., assembly GCA_011046055.1. Lineage (GTDB taxonomy): Bacteria > Spirochaetota > Spirochaetia > DSM-16054 > Sediminispirochaetaceae > DSBN01. The sequence continues at coordinate 3,154 of DSBN01000233.1, forward strand.
GGACCTTCCATACTGGGGGAATATCTTCTTCATTTCCAATCGGGTTCACTGCCACGGGATCCGTCCTTTTCGCTCGCTAGCTTCAGAATACAAATTACACTTCCACAAGTCAAATATCCGGACGAGGTCGTCTCACACGTAACTATGCAATCCAGGCATCAAATAGTTTACCCCAAAGAAGGTGAACATGGTCAGCAGAAAACCCAGAATCGCCAAAATTGCGGTGAGCCTTCCCTTTCTCTTCATCACCAGCCTCACGTGAAGATAGAGCGTATAGGTGAGCCAGGTGATCAAGGCCCAAGTCTCCTTCGGATCCCAGCTCCAATAGGATCCCCAGGCTTGCTCCGCCCAGATCATGCCGAAGACCAGGGCACCCACGCTGAAGAGGAAGTATCCCACCAGAATCGAAGTGTAGCTCAGACGATCCGCCCTGTTCCGTCCCTCCTCGCTTTTGGCTCGAAAATACCCCAGCGCCGCGGCAAACGCCAGTACAAAAAACGCCTCTCCGGCGAAGCTCAAGACCACATGGGCCACCAGCCAGTAGGACTGCAGCGCGGGAACCGGCGGCTGAACCGTTGATGGAACCAAGGGCGAAGAGCTGAGCGCCAGAAAAATAAATACCACCACCGTACCTACAAAGAGGATAAACCGTCGACCCGACTCGGTATCGTCGATCTCCCGACCCACCGGGACGGAAGGAATCCTCCGAGCTTGAAAAAAAAGCAGCAGACAGATCATCGACGAGAAGAAGACCAAAGCCTCGTAGGTGTTGGTCAAAGCGGGAAAGGAGATCAAAAAAGAACGGTAGACGAAATCGACAAAGAGCAGAACCGATGCCAAGAGCATGAGCACTCCCTCGACTTCGTAGGTCAATTGGGAACGACGAAAGAGCTTTCTGATCTGAGCAATCAGGAGCACCACGACTATCAAAAAGGCCAAACTCGACACCATAATTCTCCTTGTATCACAACCCAAAGTACAAATTCTTGATTCGGCCCAGCTTGTCGATAAAAAGCAGGATCATCCCCAGGCTACAAAAAACCGCCCCCCATACTATCAGAGAGCTCCCCGGATCGTACACCGCCTGCAGCACCGATACCGGGGCTTGAACTATCTCACCCTCAACCGGCCCGGCGGCCTCCGGACTCTGGTGACCGGTCTGGTAGATTTTCAACTTCCCCAGGACTAAGGGGCGATTCACCATAATCCTACGCGTCTCGCCGAAGGCTCTCCCGTCCTCCAAAACCTGGACCGTCGATACGTACTGAGCCACACTGCCGTCGGGGTTTTTGCGGAGACTAAAGTCCTCCAGCCGCAGACTGTAGTCCCCTCCCAACAGCACCTGTTCTCCGGGGCGCAGACTCACCACCCCCTCCACCCGGCCGTAATGGCTGAGCAGTCCCGCTATTATAAACAGTAGGATGGACAGGTGGATTAGATCAGGAGCGATTTTCAAAAACCCCCGGCCCTTGAAGTATACCCGGCGCCGAAACATCCTGATGAAGCGCATCAGGGCGCAGCCGAAAAGGTTAAGCATGAAAAGCAGCAGTGGAAACAGCAGCAGGATCGCTTCCAGTACTCTGCCTGCTGGATCCGGATCAAAACTCAAGGTACGGATGCCAAAAACTCCAGCCACCAAGACTATCGCCATCAGATAGACCAAGAGGGCCAGGGTCAGCTTCAAGGAGGTGAAAAAGCGGAGCAGCCCCGACAGCCCTTGCGAAACGTCAGTAGGTCGCCGCATCGACCTCTCCATCGGAACTACCGCCCTCGATCTGCAGGAAGATTTTATTGGGCATACAGGCGCTCCAATCGCCGTGTTTCTCCTGCTCCCCCGCCTGTACGCAGAGTTTGTTCGGACAGGGGGAGTCCACTATGGCCGCCTTGCCGTCGCGGATACGCACCACGGTGGTTCCCAGAGGGCCCTCGACCTCGATTTTCCGGTCGGTGTCCAAACTGTAGACGTAATCCTCAGCGGGGGTTTTGATCCGTACCCGTAGGTTGTCTTGCTCGCCGCCGTAGACGTAGACCGCCAAGGAGACGGTCACCGCCATAGAGAAAAGAATACTGATATAATCTAAAGGCTTGAGCCGCATATCAGAAGGAGTATAAACTTTTCTTAAAAAGAAAAAAAGCCGTCGGGAGGCCAAGAAAAAGGCCCTGGCAACCCAGCGGCTTTCCTAAGAGTTTCTTCAATGGCCTCAGGCCGGTCGGCGGCCTGAGGCGGTGTTTATACCGCCTTCTCCAGGATTCGGTTCAGACGCTTCACGAAGTCCGCCGGCTTTTTGAGCTCCGCGCCTTCGACCAGCATCGCCTGTTCCAGCAGCAGGAAGCTCACATCCTCCAGCAAGGACTCGTCCTGGCTGTCGCGCAGCTTGTTGACAATCGGGTGATTGGGGTTCACCTCCAGGATCGGTTGGTACTCGGGAACGTCCTTCTGCCCCATCGCCTTGAGCATCTGCTGCATCTGCACGGTGGGGTCGTTCTCGTCGGCCACAATACAGGAGGGAGAGTCGCTCAAACGGCTGGAGGCGACCACATCTTTGACTTTGTCGCCCAAGACCTTTTTGATCCGCTCCAGCAGGGGCTTGACCTCCTCTTCCTTCTCCTTGTCATCTTCGCTTTTCAGCTCCTCATCGGCTCCGGTACGGTTGACCGATTTGAGCTCCAGCTCCCCGTACTTTCCGATGGAGGGAACCACGATCTCGTCGATGTCGTCGTCCATCAGCAGGACTTCTATCCCTTTCTTGCGGTAGGCTTCGAGGAGGGGAGAGTTGCGCAGGGTCTCCTCATCTTCGCCGGTGATGTAGTAGATCGCCTTTTGCTCCTCCTTCATCCGCTCCTGGTACTCCGCCAAGCTGGTGTAACCCTCGGTCTCGGAGGACTTGAAGCGTACCAGCTCCAGCAGTGTCTCCCGGTTGGCGAAATCCGAATAGAGCCCCTCTTTGAGGGGGCGGTTGTACTGCTCGATGAACTTTTGGTATTTTTCCGGGTCCTTCTCGGCGATGTTCTTGAATTCGCCCAGCAGCTTCTTCACCGAGGAGTTTCTGATCTGACTCATCACCCGGTTCTGCTGCAGGATCTCCCGACTGACGTTCAGAGGCAGGTCGTCGGAGTCGATGACTCCCCGGACAAAACGCAGATAGGTGGGCATCAGCTCCTTCGAATCGTCGGTGATGAAGACCCGTTTCACGTAGAGTTTGACCCCCGGCTCGTAGTCCGCCTGGTACATGTCGAAGGGCGCGTGCTGGGGTACGAAGAAGAGAGTGGTGTACTGCAGGGTCCCTTCGGCCTGGGTATGGAGGTAGAACAGCGGATCCTCGTTGTCGTGGCCGATGCTCTTGTAGAACTCGTGGTACTCCTCCTCGGTGATATCAGACTTCGCCCTCTTCCACAGTGCCGAGGCCTTGTTCACCTGATCCCGCTTGTGTTCGATTTTTTCTTTTTTATCATCCCCCTCCCCTTCGTAGCTCTTCTGATCGTACTCGAGGAAAATGGGAAAGGCGATGTGGTCGGAGTACTTCTTCACCAGCTGTTCGATCTGCCAGCGGTTGGCGTACTCGCTGCCTTCGTCGTTCAGGTGGAGGGTGACGGTGGTCCCGTTCTCCTCCCGGGCAGCCTCCTTGATGGTGTAGGCCTCCTCACCGGTGCTGCTCCACAGCCAGGCCTGTTCTTCTCCGGCCTTGCGGGTGAGGACCTCAACCTTGTCGGCCACCATGAAGACGGAATAAAAACCGACTCCAAACTGACCGATCAGGTTGGCGTCCTTGCTGGCATCTCCGGTGAGCTGGTCGAGAAAGCTCCGAGTCCCGGATCGGGCGATGGTACCCAGCTGACCGTCCAGGTCTTCGCTGTTCATACCGATACCGTTGTCCGCCACGGTCAGAGTGCTCTTGTCCTCGTCGAACTCGATCTCGATTCGCGGTTCGAAGTGCATCTTTTTGAACTCTTCGTCGGTGAGGGTGAGGTATTTCAGCTTGTCCAGGGCGTCGGAAGCGTTGGAGATGAGCTCCCGAAGAAATATCTCCTTGTGCGAGTAGAGACTGTGAATAATGAGTTTGAGTAGCTGTGAGACTTCCGTCTTAAACTTGTGCTTGGCCATGCCAATCTCCTTGCAGGTTTTGAAAATTTTATTGGGGAAAAGGAGGGACTCGACCCGGCGGCCATAAGCCCCTCAAAAATATACAAAAAAATACCCGCCCCGGCAAATATGAGCGTTGGCCATCATAGACGACTTGCACTTAATCCTAACGCAAGATATAGTAAGGTTACGATCATGGACGACGATCCGCTTCCTTCACATAACGACAAAAAACTCCGACTCGGTTGGTGCTGGGAAAAGCTATGATTTTCCAAGCCCTGACCATCGTAGTGCTGATTTTTCTCTCAGCGGTATTCTCCTCCTCCGAGACAGCCTATACCTCGCTCTCCTTCCTCAAGCTTCAGGAACTTCTCAAGTACCACGGGCGAAGCGGCAGGTTGGTGAAATATCTCAGCGAACGTCCGAACATCCTGCTGACCACAATCTTGATCGGCAACAACCTGGTCAACATCGCCGCCTCCGCCTCGGCTACCCAGATGACCATTGTCCTCTTCGGCAATCAAGCGGTGGGAATCATGACCGGGGTTTTAACGCTGATCATTCTCATCTTCGCCGAGGTCACCCCCAAACATCTGGCTATTCTCCACAGCGACAGGATCGCCCTCCGGATGGCCTACCCGATCAGGTTCCTCTCTATCCTGCTCTACCCGGTGATCAAGCTCATCGGCTTCGTCAGTATCGCCATCACCAGCCTTTTTTCCAAGGAACAGCGATCCGAGATCTCCCTGGAGGGTATTTTGCACATGGTGCACCTGGCCGAACGGGAGGGGGTGGTGGAAAATTACGAGACCAGGATGGTCAAGAGCGTGTTCCGCTTCAACGACACCCAGGTACAAACCATCATGACCCACCGGACGGACGTCTTCAGCCTCGAAGCGGACAGAAGCCTGGGCGAGGTGCTGAAGGAGGTCACCGAGCGGGGTTACTCCCGAATTCCGGTCCACGACGATAACCCGGAGCACATAGTGGGCATCCTGCTGGTCCGGGACATGATGAAGTACATCGCCGAAGAGGCGGAGCAGACGCTTATCCGAGACATCATGACCCAGCCGATCTTCGTCTCGGAGACGCGCAAGGTGAACGAGCTTTTTTTTCTCTTCAAAAAAGAGAAGTTGAACATCGCCGTAGTGATGGACGAGTACGGCGGCTTGGCCGGGATAGTGACCTTGGAAGACGTGGCGGAGGAGCTTTTCGGGGAGCTCTACGACGAGAACGAAATCCAGGGCTGGGAAAAAATAACTCCCCTGGAGGACGGACAGTTTCGCATCACCGGCGATACCTCACTGCACCAGCTCAACGACCGTTTCAATATCAGCTTCGAGCACAGCAAGTACGTCCAGACCCTCGGCGGTTTTCTGATCGAGTATCTCGGAGCGATACCGGTACAGAACCAGAAAATCGAGACCCCCATGGGCAGCTTCGTCGTCGAATCGCTGAACAACAAGAGGATCGAGACGGTCATTTTCACTCCCGCCGCGCCGGATTAGCACCGGGATACCCCTCCCCCCGGCACCTCCACCGACCGCTCGCACCAACGGGAGCCTCACATTCTCATCCTTGACGCAATGCCCAGGAGTGAATATCATTCGGCCATGAGCAAGTACCCATTCAACGAAATCGAAAAGAAATGGCAGGACTACTGGGAGGAGCAGAAGACCTTCAAAGCGGTGGAAGATCCTTCGGTTCCTGAAGACAAGCGCCTGTATGTGCTGGACATGTTCCCCTATCCCTCTAGCCAGGGTTTGCACGTGGGACATCCGGAAGGATACACCGCGTCGGATATCTACAGTCGTTTCATGAAGATGCGGGGCTATCAGGTCCTCCATCCCATGGGATTTGACTCTTTCGGTCTACCGGCGGAGAACTACGCCATCAAGACCGGAACCCTCCCCAGGGTCTCTACGGAGCAGAATATTGAGCTGTTCACCACACAGATAAAGACTCTCGGTTTCAGCTACGACTGGGACCGCAAAATATCGACCCACGACCCGAACTACTACAAATGGACCCAGTGGATCTTTCTCAAGCTCTTCGAGCAGGGTCTGGCCTACGAAGACGAGGCGCCGATCAACTGGTGCCCCTCGTGCAAAACAGGACTGGCCAACGAAGAGGTCAAGGAGGGGCGCTGCGAGCGCTGCGGAGAGGAGGTCACCCGCAAGAGCATCCGCCAGTGGATCCTCAAAATCACCAACTACGCCGACCGTCTATTGGAGGACCTGGAGCTGCTGGACTGGTCCGAGTCGATCAAGTCGATGCAGCGAAACTGGATCGGTCGCTCCGAGGGGGCCAACGTCAAGTTCAAGCTCGCCGACGGCAGTGACGAGTTTTCCGTATATACCACCAGGCCGGACACCCTCTTCGGCGCCACTTATATGGTACTCGCCCCGGAGCACCCCTTGGTGCACCGGATCACCACCGCGGACCTAAAAGCGGCGGTGGAGGAGTACCTCGAAGAGGCACGGAAGAAGTCAGACCTAGAGCGGACCGATCTGGCCAAGGAGAAGACCGGCGTGTTCACCGGCGCCTACGCGATCAACCCGGTGAACGACCAGAAGATACCCATCTGGGTCGCCGACTACGTGCTGATCAGCTACGGCTCCGGAGCGATCATGGCTGTTCCCGCCCACGACCAACGGGACTGGGAGTTCGCCAAGACCTTCGACCTGCCGATTGTCGAAGTCCTCTCCGGAGGCGACGTGGAAAAGGAGGCCTTCGTCGGCGACGGCCCCCATGTGAACTCCTCCTTCCTCGACGGTTTGGGCAAGGACGAGGCGATCGACAAGATCACCGCCTGGCTGGAAGAACGGAGCCTCGGCGAACGGGCGATCAACTACAAGCTGCGCGACTGGATCTTCAGCCGTCAGCGCTACTGGGGCGAGCCCATTCCCCTGGTCCACTGCGAAAAGTGCGGCTCGGTACCCGTTCCCGAAGATGAGCTGCCCCTGACCCTGCCGGAAGTGGATACCTACAAACCCACCGGCACCGGCGAGTCGCCCCTGGCGGCGATCGAAGATTGGGTCAACACCACCTGCCCC